>NZ_DJAS01000024.1:0-225133 GCF_002429765.1 Sphingobacterium sp. UBA5996 | reverse complement strand
TAGATGCGGCTGGTCCATCTGCTATGTTCCGCAACCGGCACTGTCCTCAGTCGCACAGTGCATCTTCATAGAAGTCTGCCGATCAATCTTAGTCCAAACTTGCAATTGTATCGATAGTGGCTATTGCATAACTGAAGTAAAGGAGTGCTCTTAAACAATAGATACGGCATAGCCATATTGCTTTTCTATAATTCTTGTATTCGTGTTTTTGTATCTTGCTGTAAATATTACTTATTGGTCATATGAGAAATTGTTTCATCATCGCTTTCCTACTATTGTTTATCTTGAGATCAGGTATTTCCCAAGAGGTGCAAGATTACACTTTTCTTTCTTATGAAAACTATCTTCCAACTCCAGAGATAGGTATTGTTGATTTTTATAAGAACTTAAATGAAAAATGGAAATGTAATTGGAATATGAATCATGATAAAGCTTATGTAAGATTCGAGGTTAGTAAGGATAGTACCGTTAAGGTTGTTTCTAGCAACATTGGACATGTCGATATGACTGAGGAAATGAATCAGAAATTTTCTTCCATATCGAAGTTTAACATTCGATCCGAAGAAAGTAATGGTAACATATGATTTTAATTGAGTAACTTTGCAGGGCAATGGGTACATTATTGGATAAAGGAGTTAAACCGTATAATCATTACGGGGCTTATTTAAAGCAAAAGTATAACGGACAGAGAGTGTTTAAAGTGATTGTGGATGGTAATTTTACTTGTCCAAATCGCGATGGCAGTAAGGGCTACGGCGGTTGTACGTACTGTAATGTAGATTCTTTTACACCGGATACAGCCCGCAAAATTCCTTCGATACGGGAACAAGTGGAATCGGGTATCGAAAGAGCCCGCAATAGCTATGGAGCTGAAAAGTTTATTATCTATTTCCAGCCAAACACGAATACGTATGCGCCGACTCATTTACTGAAAATGATGTATGATGAGGCCCTAAGCATTGATCCTGAAAATACCTTAGGTCTTTCTGTGGGAACACGTCCTGATTGTTTAGATTTTGAAAAGATCGCGTTATTGGAATCTTATACGGATCGTTATGATGTAGATTTAGAAATGGGAATGGAATCTATCTACAACGATACATTGGAGAAAATTAATCGAGGCTGCTCGCACGATGAGTTTGTTCAGGCAATGGATATGTTAAAGAATACTCCTCTGGAGATTTGTGTACATACAATTTTTGGTTTTCCATGGGAATCTGAAGAGATGATGTTAAAGTATGCAGACGAGATTAACCGGTTTCCACAGATTAAATTTGTGAAATTGCACCACTTGCATATTGTAGAAGGCTCCATTATGGGGGTAAAATATAAAAGAGAACCTTTTGAACTTTTCTCGATAGAAGGTTATACTGATTTCTTAGCCAAATTGATTCCACGATTACGGCCTGATCTGATTATTCAACGTATTTTCGGGATCGCAGACAAAGAATTGCTGATAGCACCAAATTGGGGCTTTCCGAAGTCACATATACAAACGGCAATAGATAAAGGTTTGGAGGCACGTCAGGTTGTGCAGGGGAGTCTTTTTTAAAGTCTATATCCGTTCCTCTAAATTTTGCGACACTGGCATTGAACCGGTTGTTTGAACGTAAAATAAGATAAATAAATAAGGCNNGCCTTATTTATTTATCTTATTAAAGAAAAGGGGAAAGCTATTTTCCTTTTCCATTTAGCCCTCAACAATCGTTTTTAGATCCGCTGGAGAATAATTGATGGATTTTAAAGTTTTGTTGTCAGCAGTTCTGAATACTAAAAACTTGCCATCAACTTCTTTGTAATAAGATTCTACTCCTTTCAATTTATAGTGTTCTTGGGTAGCAATTGCTTCCGCTTCGTCTTTACATGCTTTACTCATGTTAGAACGTTGAACCTCATCAAAAAGGGCAGAGAATTTATCTTTTAAGCCAAATTCCAATACTGCTCCGGCAAGTACATATTGGATGTCACATAGTGCATCTGCAATCTCTACCAAATCTTTATCCTGGATGGCTTCTTCTAATTCTTTTAATTCCTCAGCAATCAACGATACCCTTAAAGCACATCGTTGTTCAGATGGAATAGTAGGCGTGTCAAGGATGGGATGTTGGAATGTTTTATGGAATTCCGCAACGGAAGAAAGTGTTTTCGGATCAGTCATATTCTTTGTTTTTTTATTTTAAAGAGCAAATATAAAAAATAAGGACGGTTAACTGAATGACCGTCCTTTATTTTTATTGATATCCTTGAGCGATTAAAGGAGGTGCTTCAATTGCACAATTTCTCGTTCTTCTAGGTATCTCCAACGGCCACGAGGTAAGTCTTTTTTAGTCAGATTGGCATATACCACACGATCTAATTTAACTACTTCATATCCTAAAGATTCAAAAATACGACGTACGATACGATTTTTCCCTGAGTGAATCTGGATGCCGACTTCGCGTTTTGATCCGCCTTGAACATAGCTCAAATCGTCCGGTTTGATCACACCGTCTTCTAATTCGATACCAAAGTTAATTTTGTTAAAATCGCCCTGTGTAAGGCTTTTGTTTAGTTCGACATTATAGATTTTGCTGATGCTGTTACGCGGGTGCGAAAGCTTTTCGGCAAGGCTTCCATCATTTGTCATTAAAAGGAGTCCAGTCGTATTTCTATCGAGGCGACCAACAGGATAGATTCTTTCTTTGGTTGCTTTAGAAACAAGTTCCATCACCGTATGACGCTCTTGGGGATCGTCTGTAGTCGTGATATAATCTTTTGGTTTGTTTAACAAAACATAAACATTTTTTTCACG
Organism: Sphingobacterium sp. UBA5996; assembly: GCF_002429765.1. Taxonomy (NCBI): domain Bacteria; kingdom Pseudomonadati; phylum Bacteroidota; class Sphingobacteriia; order Sphingobacteriales; family Sphingobacteriaceae; genus Sphingobacterium; species Sphingobacterium sp. UBA5996. The sequence goes on along the minus strand of NZ_DJAS01000024.1, from coordinate 222,342 downwards.
TTTCAAGCGTTCGTTGTTGTAGCGGATTTCATCTGTTGCAGGGTCTACTTTAGTACCCAATTCGGTAACAGGTTCTCCATTTACCCAAATGACACCAGCCGTGATAAGTTCATCTGCTTTACGTCTTGAACAAATACCAGCATTGGCTATGTAACGATTCAAACGAACTAAGCCGTCGTCTTCTGACTCCGCAGCTTTTTTCTTTGGACGTTTAATATATTGTTTTTCACCAAAGTTCTTGTTGTCATCTAAATTTCGACTTCTTTCTCCGTCAAATTTTCTGTTTGAAGACCTTGGACCGTCATTTCTGTCGGTACGTTTGAATTTATCTTTTTTGTCGAAAGAACGTTCTGATCTGTCGAATGACCTTGGACCGTCATTTCTGTCGGTACGTTTGAAGTTATCTTTTTTGTCGAAAGAGCGTTCTGATCTGTCGAATGACCTTGGACCGTCATTTCTGTCGGTACGTTTGAAATTATCTTTTTTGTCAAAAGAACGTTCTGATCTGTCGAATTTATTGAAGGAATCTTTTTTATCAAAAGATCGTGAAGAATCATTTTTATCAAATGAACGAGATCCTCTACCGAATGATTTTTCTGAATTATCTTTTGAACGGGAGGAATTATTATCTTTTTGGAATGATGGTCTGTCTGAGAATTTTTTAGATCCGAATGATCTATTTTCACGATTATCATCTTTTCTGAAAGATCCTCTTTCAGAAGAGTCGTTTGACCCGTATGATTTTTTTCCGAAACTATTGTTCTTATCGCTTCTAGATTTGAAGCCGTCTGAGTTGCCTCGTGACTTTCTGGAGTTGTCATCACGACTGTTCCTTTTATTGCTGAATGGCATTGTGTTTTACTAAAAATGTGAACAGCAAAGTTAGGTATAATTTTGGGTTTTGCGAAAAAATCCTTATCTTTTTGTCTTTTCCTGAATTTACTTCATTTTTAAACTAAAAAAGCCGCTTTAAAGTGCTTAGGAGGTAACTATTTGTTTTTTAAATAAATAGTGTTTACCTTTGTACCCTTGAATTTGAACCAAGCTATTTTTTGATCGATTAGAGTCGTGGATAGGATAGCATTAAGGGAGTAAATGATAAGAAAGAAAGTTTTATGTAGTAGTGTGATTTTGTTTGCTTTATTGCTGTCGAAATTATACTCAACCCCACACAACAACGCTTCGAACGGCGGTCAGATCGCCGAGCCAAAGCTCATCTTAATTCCAGCTCATTCTGGAAAAGATGAAGAGAAGAAAGAAAAAAGCAATTCGTTTGAATCTTATATGAGTTCATTGACATTTGCCGAAGATTCCTTACCTATGGATCGTCCGCTTGTGGAAAGTAAATTGCGCAAATTTTTCAATCGATTCTCGTTTAAAAAGACAGGATCATACGATATGCATAGAAAGGCAGAAACCTATTTGCCGATGATCGCAAAGATCCTTAAATCACATGGTATTCCGGAGGACTTTAAGTACATTCCATTGGTGGAAAGCGGGCTCAGTAAGGCTGTAGTTTCCTCCAAGGGGGCAGGTGGCTATTGGCAGTTTATGCCTGCAACAGCCCGTTTGTATGGATTAAGAGTCAATGGTAAAGTAGATGACCGGAAAGATCTTGTCAAATCTACGCATGCTGCTGCCAGGTACCTTAAATATCTGTATGCCCAATTTGGAAACTGGACTTTGGTGGCTGCTGCATACAATGTCGGTGATGGTAGTCTAAAGGGCTCCATGAGGAGGCAAAAAAAGGACGATTATTTTGCGTTGAAGTTGAATAATGAAACTGGTTCCTATGTATACAAGCTAGTTTCGATGAAGGAAATTATTGAACATCCGCAGAAACATGGCTATTCGCGTTATGCAAATAAAGAATTGGAGACTTTAGATAAGGAACCTAATATGCTGTAAAATCAGTTGAATTAAAATAATGGCTACAGTGCAATAGAAAAGGCTNNAGCCTTTTCTATTGCACTGTATTTCTAAGTAGTGTATTATCGATGGATTCTTATCTTAAATCGACTATATCGAATCCTTTGTAGTCATTTTTGTTAAATACGAATAGATTGTCTGAAAGTACCTTATTGCCCTGTTGTGAAGCTAATGTATATGTATAGCGGTTTCCACTTTTATCGAATATAGTGGTATCATAGATCAAATTCGTTGCTTTATTGATGCGTAGCTTTATCTTTGAATAGTTTTTTTTGCTATCCACTGGGGTTAAATTGACGACATTCAGTGTAAGTCCATTGATCTTTTCGGTATTGGTCAATGTATACTTAAAACCAGTTGTATAGAAGCTAAAGATGTTTGTTGCGTTGATCTCATTGGTCGAATTGCTGGCTTCCGAGATTTCAACTTCCTTTTCGGCTTTCATGATATTCCACTGTGTCTTGGAGTCTGATATCAATACTTGATTTTTGGTGTTCACCTGATATTTGTTGTTAGCCTTGTCCAGATATAGGGTTCCAGCATCAGCATGTGATCCTCCGTTCGCTTGTTTAATATGCAATGAGAAATTGGCCTGTATTGTTTTGTATGAATTGTACTTTTGGCTTACTTTCGTCAATAGCGTCTTAGCAGCCGCATCATTTTGTGCATAGCTGTTTTGACTGTATATCATAAATAGCAGCCCTACAATAAACCATAATTGTTTTTTCATTTTAGTTGTCCTTTTTTAACGTCTCCAAAAATTGTTCTAATGAATACTCATCTGGATAGAGCACTTCGCGTGCTTTACTTCCTTCAAATGGACCTACAATTCCTGCAGCTTCCAATTGATCGATGATTCGTCCTGCTCTGTTATAACCCAATTTTAATTTACGTTGGATTAATGAAGTTGAGCCTTGCTGATGCATGACAATCAATCGGGCAGCTTCTTCAAACAATTGATCGCGGTCTTTGGGATCGAAATCTGTACTACCAGAACCATCACCGTTTTCATCTACGTATTCCGGAAGCATAAATGCCGAAGGATAGCCTCGTTGTGCACCGATGTAGTCGGAAATCTGTTCAACTTCAGGCGTATCGACAAATGCACATTGGATACGTATCAGATCACTTCCAGTTGCCAGTAGCATATCACCTCGACCGATCAACTGATCTGCACCTCCTGTATCGAGAATGGTCCGTGAATCGACTTTTGATAAAACACGGAATGCAAGACGAGCAGGGAAGTTGGCCTTGATTGTACCGGTAATGATATTAACAGAAGGTCGCTGGGTCGCTATGACTAGGTGAATACCCACTGCACGGGCTAATTGGGCCAAGCGCGCAATTGGTGTTTCTACCTCTTTTCCTGCTGTCATCATCAAGTCGGCAAATTCATCAACAATAAGAACGATATAAGGTAAGAATCGATGACCCTCCTCAGGGTTTAATCGGCGATTGATAAATTTTGCATTATATTCCTTTAAATTACGTACCTGAGCATTTTTTAACAAATCATAACGTTGATCCATCTCTATACACAAGGAATTTAGCGTGTTAATTACTTTTTTAGTATCGGTAATAATGGCGTCTCCGTCATCAGGTAATTTCGCAAGGAAGTGTCGTTCCACTTTTTTGAATAAAGACAGTTCCACTTTTTTAGGGTCAACAAGTACAAATTTGAGCTCAGCCGGATGCTTTTTGTACAGCAAAGAGGTCAGAATGGCATTAATACCGACTGATTTACCTTGGCCGGTAGCACCTGCAACCAAGAGGTGGGGCATTTTCGCCAAATCTGCAATATACACTTCATTAGAGATTGTTTTACCTAAAGCGATAGGGAGATCCATTTCTGTTTTTTGAAACTTTTCAGTAGCCAGGACTGATCGCATGGATACCATCTCCGGATTGGAGTTTGGTACCTCAATACCGATTGTTCCCTTTCCGGGCATAGGTGCAATAATTCGGATGCCTAAAGCAGCAAGACTTAAGGCAATGTCATCTTCCAGATTCTTGATTTTTGAAATCCTTACGCCTGGTTTCGGTATAATTTCATACAGCGTTACCGTTGGACCTATGGTTGCTTTGATGCTTTCGATCTCTATGCTATAGTTTCTCAGGGTATCAACAATCTTGTTTTTGTTTGCTTCAAGTTCGTGTTGATTGATTGTTATTTTACCCCCACCATAGTCTCTCAATAAATCCAAAGTTGGGTGTTGATAACCCGAAAGATCCAATTTTGGATCATATTGTCCGAATTGCGCCACCAGGTCGCTGGCAGTAATTTCTTTTTCTTCTTTGATATCTTCGACAACCAGACCTGGTACTGCTTCCACTTCTAGTGATGGTTCAGGTTCTTTTTGGGACGGAGTTGCAACAGCTGGCGGTTGGTATTCACGTATTAGCGGTACTTCTGCGTCTTCAAATTCTTCATTCGGCTGGTCAATCGTAAAACTGATAGATGGTGTATTATCTGTTCGATCCATCGGACTATCATCAAATGATAGTACCACTTTGTCTTTCGGATCAATCTGTACATCAGGTATTGGATGATGGGTAAATGCAGGGCGTTGAAGCTCTTCTTGTACTTCTTTTTCCCGGGCAGATTGAAAACGCTCGTTGATGGATGTCGGCCGCTGGATAGATTCCCGGACAGATTGGATGGAATCATCTTCAATATGAATTTTATTCCTTAGGTTTTGCGTAGCGTATTCATCTTCGTCCTCCTGATCTATATCCTCCGAAAATGACTTGGATTTTCTATTGCTGAAAAGAACAAATTTGAAATCGAGGTTGTAAAGTAAGATTAATGTGGTCAGATAGGCAAAACCTAATATACACCCAACGCCCACAATGCCAACTTGCGCTTCCAATAATTTATTGGTCCAAAAGCCAAATTTACCCTCGAGCATATGTGGAGTGTCGGCCATAAATCCATGTAAGAAACCCAGTGTTACGGAAATAAAAACGATGGCGACAAAGGAATAGACCACAGTACGGTACAATGGAAGCAAAGATTTTTTAAACAGCAAGCGATATCCTAAAATAAAGAGCACTGGAATAAAAAGAAACGATGCAACGCCAAACCATTCGTACATGAACTGGTTGGCAAGCAATGCTCCAAACTTTCCTAATTTATTATCGACAACAGGTAGATCCACTGCTTCATCATTGATTTCTTCTACAGACCGGAATAATGTAGACCAGCCGCCATTGGTTTTAGCGATATAACTTTGATCGTCTTCCCAAGTGAATAGATAGGAGACGAAAGCTGTGGCAAAAGCCAACGAAAGGAAGATCAATAAAATTCCTAATATCTTGACCGCCTTTTGCTGTGCATCAGAATAATCTGTTGGTACAGCGTTTTTTAGACTTTTTTCTTTTTTAAATGTTGTCGATTCCTTTTGAGGGGCACGTTTGCCAGAAACTGAATTTCCTGTCTGCCTAAATGTATTTCCTTTGTTTGACATTGAAAAGCTCACAATTATACTGCGTACAAACTTAGTTATTTTGATAGTATTTTAAGGATGCCTATGACCTATTATTTTAAGTTTGTCGTTTTTTATGAATGAATAAATTTAGATGTCGCTAAAAAGCGTGATAGGTATAAGGACTAGCAAATACTATGCCCTGCAAATAGGTCGGTTAAAAGAATGGCGAATAGCTGTAATGGATTGCTGGTGCTTTGTATATTGTTGGAGTTGCAGTAAAATATGTAGTTTTACGAAAAATACAAAAGATAGCATGAACAAGTTTGAGATACGTAAAGCGACATTAGCTGATAAAGGACGAATTTGGGAAATTATACAGCAGGCAATTGCCTTAAGGAAGGAACAAGGCAGCAGGCAATGGCAAGATGGGTATCCGAATGAGGATGTCGTGCAATCGGATATTGATAAAGGATATGCCCATGTCGTTGAAGTAGCGCATAGGATTGTAGGTTATGTTGCAATCATTTTTGATGTGGAGCCTGCTTATGATGATATCGATGGGAAATGGTTGAGCAATGGTCCCTATGTCGGTATACACAGACTTGCCTCGGCGCAAGACCCCCATATGAAGGGTGTGGGAACGGCTATTATGCGGGGTGTTGAGGAGATTGCAATTGATCATTCGGTTTATAGTATCAAGGTAGATACTAATTTTGATAATGGCGGTATGTTGCATGTGTTTGAAAAATTGGGATACCAATATTGTGGTGAGGTGCATTTTAGAGGTGCGTCACGTAAAGCTTTTGAAAAACTACTAAAATAATCGGCTCAATTTTTTCATAATGAAAAAAAGCTTTCGACTGCATAATAAAAAGTCCCTTTTGATTTGCTCAAAAGGGACTTTTTTACCTATAGGGTTCAATAAACCACAAGCATTAATCTACAATAATCAGGTAGTAATTCTTTTTACCACGTTGTGCAACAATATATTTATTGTTTAGCAGGTGATTGATTGTAATTGAGGCGTCAATATCCGTAGCTTTTTCTCTATTGATAGAAACTCCCCCGCCTTGTAGCATTTTTCGGGCTTCGCCTTTTGAAGGGAATACTTGGGTCTGAACAGCCAGTAAATCAAGAATATTAATTCCTGCAGCGAGATCTGTACGAGCGATCTGGAATTGCGGAATACCTTCAAATACTTCTAGAACAGCCTCATGATCTAAGTTGTCCAAGAATTCCAACGAACCATTTCCAAAAAGAAATTCAGAAGTTTTGATAGCTGTTTCATAAGCTTCTTCTGAGTGTGTGCGAATGGTGATATCTTTTGCTAATGCTTTTTGAACTAAACGTAGATGAGGTGCAGCATCATGGTCTGCAATAATAGCCTCTATTTCGTTCTGAGGTTTTAGCGTAAAAATTTTGATCCAGTTTTTAGCATCATCATCGGACGTATTCAACCAAAATTGGTAATATTTATACGGCGAAGTTTTCTTTGGATCTAGCCATACCGCCCCAGATTCTGTTTTTCCAAATTTTTGGCCATCCGCTTTTTTGATCAATTGTGTGGTGATAGCATAGGCTGTTCCTTGATCCTGGCGACGAATCATTTCACTTCCTGTTACGATATTACCCCATTGATCGGACCCACCCATCTGAATTTTGCAGTTGTGGTGCTTCCAAAGGTAATAGAAGTCATATCCTTGAATCAATTGATAGGTAAACTCTGTAAATGAAAGCCCATTGTCACCTTCTAAACGTTTTTTCACAGAATCTTTTGCCATCATATAGTTAACGGTAATCATTTTACCAATATCACGGATAAAATCCAAAAATTTAAAATCTTTAAACCAATCGTAATTATTAACCATTTTGGCGTCATTTTCACCTTCTCCAAATTCGAGAAATTTGCCTAACTGTTTTTTCAGACAAGCTACATTATGCTGTAGGGTAGCTTCGTCCAACAAGTTACGCTCTGCAGATTTGAAAGAAGGGTCCCCAATCATCCCCGTTGCTCCTCCAACCAAAGCAACCGGCTTATGGCCCGCATTTTGGAAGTGGATCAAGGTCATGATTTGAGTTAAGTGTCCTACGTGTAGAGAGTCTCCTGTGGGGTCAAAACCGATATAACCAGCGACTTTTTCCTTATTTAGTAAGTCTTCAGTTCCCGGCATAATGTCTTGTAACATGCCTCTCCAACGTAATTCTTCTACAAAGCTCATTGTTAAATGGATTTAATTTTTTAATTTACAAGATGCAAAGATAGGAGATTAAGCGTATATTGAGCGAATAAATCCGTATAAAACCACACGCTAATAAGCTGGTATGAATTTTTTATCACATTTTTATTTTGAACGGTTTGCCACTAATCCCGAACGTATTGTAGGTGGATTACTACCCGATCTATTAAAGAATGCTGATAAATCTTTTATGCTAAAGCCTCGTCAGTATGAAGATGAGCTTTTGAATAATCCTTTATTGGAACAAATGTATATCGGTTGGAACCGTCATATTGAAGTGGATCGGCTTTTTCATAATTCAACTTATTTTTTTCATCATACGCATCAGCTAAAGTTACAAATTCAGCCGAGTTTGGTGGGATTGCCTATCCGGCCTTCCTTTATGGCACATATTGGGCTAGAGCTTTTGTTGGACCATATACTCACGCAAAAGAGTGCTGTTTCAGTCGATAAATTCTATGCCGCGTTAATACACGTCAACCAAGATGCCCTGCGGAAGTTTTTAGCAGTAAACCAGCTTCATGACATTCCGAAGTTTGAAAAATTCTATCATCAGTTTATAGACTGGAAGTATATTTACGACTATGCACAGGTGGAAAAAATTGCCGGGGCGCTTTTTAATATTTGTAGGCGATTGTGGCATTTTGACGTTTCAGCGCAGCAAAGACAGGCGCTTACGGAACAGCTGATTTCTTATCTGCATATACAGATGGCCGATTATCAGGAAATTTACCAGTATATTCAATATGAGCTGATGGACTTTAGTTAGCCTATCAGAAAATACCAATAGTATAAGACCTTGAAAATATTTATTTTCGCATAATTTTAAGTATCAAAACTAAATTTACATGTCACATAGACTTTTTCGGAAGAAAAGTGTTGATCAGATTCTCCATGACACTCAAAAAGAGGAGGGAACAGGCCTTGCAAAGGTATTGGGTGTAACCGATCTGGTTTCTTTGGGTATCGCCGCCATTGTTGGAGCTGGAATCTTCAGCACAATTGGATTGGCCAGTTATGAAGGTGGACCTGCAGTATCACTTCTCTTCGTTTTTACAGCTTTTGCCTGTGTTTTTACGGCATTGGCTTATGCGCAATTTGCCAGTACAGTTCCTGTTTCGGGCTCTGCGTATACCTATGCTTATGTGGCATTTGGTGAATTGTTTGCCTGGATCATCGGTTGGGCATTGGTTTTAGAGTACGCGGTTTCGAATACAGTGATTGCGATTTCGTGGTCGCAATATTTTGTCTCCATGCTGGAGGGCTTTGGGGTTCACATACCGCCTTGGTTATCCATGGCTCCAGGCTACGCTTACGATGCTGTAGACAAAATGAACCAGCATGGCGCGGCTGCCTTAACTGCAATCGATCAGCATGGGTTAGATGCTTTTAATAGTGCTCCGCGAATCGGAGGGCTACCCATTATTTTCGATTTACCAGCGGGAGTTATTACATTTTTGGTCACATGGTTGGTTTATATCGGTATAAAGGAATCTCAAAAAGCGAGTATGATCATGGTGATGATCAAAGTTGCTATTATTCTGGCGGTAATATTTGGTGGAATATTCTTCATAAAGCCCGAAAATTGGACACCATTTGCACCTAATGGCCTTAAAGGTGTACTCGGAAGTGTTGCCGCTGTGTTCTTTGCCTTCATCGGATTCGATTCGATATCGACAACTGCTGAAGAGTGTAAAAATCCGCAGCGCGACCTGCCTAAAGCCATGATTTATTGTTTATTGATTTGTACGGTACTGTATGTAGCCATAACCTTGGTATTGACAGGAATGGTCAACTATACAGAATTGAACGTAAAGGATCCATTGGCTTTTGTCTTTAAGTATGTCGGCTTTGATCATATGGCGGGAATTATATCGGTGACTTCTGTAATTGCCATCACTAGTGCCTTACTGGTATATCAACTGGCTCAACCAAGAATCTGGATGACTATGAGCAGGGATGGTCTGTTGTGGAAGAAATTTGCAACGATCCATCCCAAATATAAAACGCCTTCTTTCGCTACGATCGTCACGGGGTTGGTGGTAGCCATCCCGTCGTTATTTTTTAAAATGGACTTCTTTGTGGATCTGACGAGCGTGGGCACCTTTTTTGCCTTTATCCTTGTTTGTGCAGGCGTATTGTATATGGACTATTCCGGCTTATCTGCAAAATCGAAATTTAAGGTTCCTTATATCAACGGTAAATATTTGGTCGGTGGTGGACTGTTAATTGCTATTGTGCTCATTTTTATCTACGGTCAGGGAACGGTGCAAGAATGGAAATCGCTGTCGGCACTTGAAATTATAGAACATAAAATGCTCGTTATTATATTTTGGCTGATTTGGCTTGGGCTAAGTGTTTACAGTTTCAAAATGAATTTTTCTTTATTGCCTGTCGTTGGCATCCTGATCAACCTGTATTTAATGACCGAATTGGGCGCCAGCAACTGGATTATATTTGTGATCTGGCTCGTGGTCGGCCTGGCTGTGTATTTTATGTATGGCTATAAACATTCTAAGTTAAACAAGTTGACGCAAGTATAACGGATGATATCCTATTCAAAAAAGGAGCTATCTGTCGTAAGATAGCTCCTTTTTTGAATCCTTTATATCGTTATTAGAATCTCCATAGGAGAATCCGGCTTACTTTGTTGCCTTGTTCCATGCGGATCACCTCGGTCTCTTTTACATTTATTTTCTTTAGTTTGTGTTGTAGAAAGCGGATGTCTTCACGATGTGCTACTAACGTCGTAAACCATTTTACTTGATCTTTGTGAAACTGGCTTTCAAAGATCATGCGTGACAAGAAGGCTTTTTCACCGCCATCGCACCATAATTCGCTTCCCTGCCCCGAAAAAGTTTGTGTCACCGGTTTTTCGTCTATTTTAGCATCTTTTATACCTGTGGTTTTGCGGATGGATTGTTGTAAAGCTTCGGTTTGAGAGCTAAAAAATGGCGGGTTACAGATCACTACATCATATTTTTCACCTGGAAGGATAATATCTTTGAATATGGCCTTTGGATTATTTTGTAGGCGTATTTGTATACTCTTTTTTAGGCTCATGTTTGTCCGTGTTATCTCGATTGCATTTTTGTATGCGCTCTTAATAATTTCGGAGCCTACAAAGCTCCAGCCATATTCCTGATGACCGATGATCGGGTAAATACAATTGGCACCAACACCGATATCGAGGATATGGATATTTCCGCCTTTTGGAATTTCATTGTTGTTGTCGCGCGCAAGCACATCCGCGATATAATGAATATAATCTGCACGACCTGGGATAGGAGGGCAAAGATTCTCTTTGGGAATGTCCCAGTGTTGAATATGATAGTATTTCTTTAGAAGCGCCTTGTTTAATGTCTTAACGGCATCAGGATTGTTAAAATCGATGGATTTTACTTTGTAAGCGTTTTCTATTACAAATTCCTTGAGCGAGGGTTCTACTTTGCTCAGTTCTTCAAAATTGTAGTTATCGAGATGTCTATTTCTAGGATGTAATTTCTTTTTTGGATTAGCGTCTGCCATGATGTATTATTTGCAACAAAAGTAATGCAATTCTATTGAATAAAAAAGGTGATGCTTTGGCATCACCTTGAGAAGTATTAATCTTTGCGTATGAGATGGACTTCTGAAGTCTGCGGAAAATTGAGCGGTACGCGCTCTATCGTAACAAAACTGGAATCTAAACCGAAACCTTTTTCTTCGGATAAGCTCATTTTTTTGAGGTAACCATAGATGTCCATAATAACCTTTTCTATCCATGTCATCTGATTGGTTTTGGAAAGTACTTTTTCTAAAACAACAAATTTAAAATCGCCTGGTATATTATGTTTACGTAAGGTATCGTACTGGCTAGTGATGTCAATTTCACCTTTTTTCACCATTTCTTCCACAACTTTTCTAAACAATAAACTGATGCGTTGCTCTTCTCTAAAGCCAAGTTTGAAATCAATTCGTATTAACTTCCCTGGGATAAGTTGATCGATCGAATATTCTTTGGTGTGTGGATGATCCATCACGTCAACATGTACCAGCCAATAGACGTCAGCCCGCTTTGGTTTTTTATTTATAATGGAATAAATAATTTTAGCTTCTATCTCTGATTTAAAATTTGCGCTTGTTAGGTACACTAAATGCGATGCATATGGTGGAACAGATTTGTCTTCGCTTAATTCTGAGATGATGGGGTAATATTTGTTAATATTGATAAAGTTGACATAGCGATTTTTAATTTTTCGCGCTGTATACCAACAGTACATCGTTACGAATAATGCCGTGGCAAGCATCAGGGTTAACCAGCCTCCGTGGGCAATTTTTACCCCATTTCCGACTAAGAAAGTTATCTCGATGACAAAGTAGGCGATCAAGAATAGGGCAATCACTGCTCGATTGACTTTTTTCATCGACAGAAAATAACCCATTAAGACTGTCGTCATCAAAACGGTTAGATTGATCGCGAGACCATAGGCTGCATCCATTCGGCTTGATTCTTCGAAAACCCAGATGACAATCATACAGCCTATCCATAAAATTAAATTTATGGAAGGAACATACAGCTGTCCTTTATGTTCGCTTGGATAGCGGATAGCAACTTTAGGCCATATATTCAATCGCACTGCTTCGGAAATCAATGTATAAGATCCGGATATCATGGCTTGACTCGCTATGACGGCCGCAATTGTCGCAATAGCGATACCATAGCCGATAAACCAATCGGGCATGATCGAGTAGAAGGGGTTTGATCCTCCTAGAACACGTCCCTCCTGGGTCAATAACCAGGCACCTTGTCCGAAATAATTTAATATCAGCGTGATCTTTACATAAATCCAGCTAATACGGATATTGTTTTTACCACAGTGCCCCATATCCGAATATAAAGCCTCGGCTCCGGTAGTACATAAAAACACCGCGCCAATCAATAATAGCGAATGCGGGTACGTAATCAGAATATGAAAGGCATAATAGGGGTTGATTGCTTTCATCACTTCCGGTGCAAGGTGGAGATGGGATAAACCAAGCACGCCAATAATTGAAAACCAGATGGTCATCAGCGGTCCAAAAACCTTTCCAACAACGGATGTTCCAAATCGCTGAATAATAAATAACAAGGATATGATTGTAACGACGATAGGAACTGTAGGTAACCCTGGGAATTTGATGTCTAGACCTTCAATAGCCGAAGATATTGTAATTGCAGGTGTGATCATTCCATCAGCCAATAAGGTGGCTGCACCTATCATCGCAGGGAAGATCAACCAAGGTGCGCGCTTACGTACCAAAGAATAAAGGGATAAGATGCCACCTTCACCTTTATTGTCTGCCCGTAGTGTAATCCAAACGTATTTAATCGTTGTTTGGAGGGTCAGCGTCCAAAAAACGCAGGATAGTCCTCCCAAGACCAGGTCTTTTTGGATGGCTCCTTGTCCCATGATTGCTTTGAAAACGTATAATGGGGAAGTTCCTATATCTCCAAAAACAATTCCTAAACTGATCAATAATCCGGCGAAACTCACCTTATTGATACTGCTGTGATGACTATTGTCTGCCATTTATCAATTATTTTATTTCAAAAATATACTGCAAAAATATACTTTTTGCCTGTACTTTAAGTAAGTACATTTGCTGCGCCAAATTTTAGCATTTCCTTTGACATGCGCAATAGCTGTTAAAATTTGTTAAAAGAAACTTGGAAAGGCTCTTCTTGATAAAAAACTTTTAAACAAAATACTAACTTTGTTGTTGATAATTCAAATAGTTAGCGTTATATTTGATTAAACCGTAACCAGTATTTGAAGTCTAATTTAACACTATGGGGAGAAATCTACTTAAAGCAGCTTTTTTAACACTATTATCCGCACTGACATTGTGCAGTGGAGGGGCTCGGGTGTATGCAAAGTCTCCTTATGACCCTACTTTTTCGCAACATATTTGGGACGGCAATGAGGCATTCGGAGGTGATAAAACGATCAAAGAGACCGAGAAATTGATCAATAATGTTAAAGTATTCTATAATCCGATTGCTGAACAGATAAACCTTTCTTTTAAATTGGCAAAATCCTCGGGTGTTTCTATCAAAGTCATGGACGCATTGGGCAATGAGATTCTTCAATTAATGAATGGTAATCTGGATTCGGGAATTCAAAATCTTTCTTTTGAGCATGGCGGAAAATTAACCACAGGATTTTACTTCGTAAGGATAGTGGCTGGTTCTGAAACTGTTGTTAAAAGATTTTCTATTCGATAAGGAGATAATTTACAGCGTAATTCGTTAGTATACAAAAACAGCAGCGGNNCCGCTGCTGTTTTTGTATACTTTTAGTTGTAGGCTTTAGTCTTGTAATTCTTCGATCCAAAGGCCATCATCTTTAATGATTTTGATCAATTCGTCCAAGGCATGTGCAGAACTCACATTTTTCTTGACAACCTGCTGGCCCCTGTACAATGTAACTTTATCAGGTCCCGCTCCAACATAGCCATAGTCTGCATCAGCCATTTCACCAGGGCCATTAACAATGCAGCCCATGATACCAATTTTTAACCCTTTTAAATGGTTCGTGCGGCTTCGAATCATTTGAGTAGTTTCTTGTAGATCAAACAAGGTTCTGCCACAGCTTGGGCAGGATATATATTCGGTCTTGGATATTCTGGATCGTGTTGCCTGCAAAATTCCGAAAGATAATGAGGCTATGTTTTCTAATGCTGTTGCAGGAGAATCAATCCAGATTCCCGATCCTAAGCCATCGATCAATAGCGCCCCTAGATCTGTCGATGCATAAAGCTGTATTTTGGAGATAGGTTCTTCGGGATTCATATATTCACCAATAGGGCCTGAGAAGTCTTCTTTTGGATAGGAGCGTTTGATAATGACGGGATTGTTGATGCCTATTTCCTGTAAATTACGGAAAAATTGCCTTTGATCTGCCATTCCGTGCAAGTAATCGGTTTCTACTATAAATACGACAGTTTTGTCAAGCTGTAAAGATTCAAACAATGGGGTCAATAAATCTGAATTGCAGATTTTGACCATATTCAACACCTTATCTTTATGGTCCGATGCTATGAATTGGTCCAAGGTAAAGAGGGGATGAATGTTGGTTTTATCCGCAAGTTTGAACCAGGTGTCGTAGTTGTAAATTTGCTTCAGGTTGGCTGGCATGGTGAAAGACGGTAAAGTATCTGCGAGATAGACAAAGTCTACAGACTGCTCCCCCATGTGATATTTATCTAACAGGATATCATAGCGATAGCCAACTTTGGTGAGTATCTGGGCGTCTTTCAAATTTTCTTTTGAGATATCAACGACAATCCTGGGAACTAAAGCCCCTCCGATGAATGTATTTACTTCTTGGCTGGTATAAGGGACAACGGGTGTGTCTGTGGATAATTGAACAATTTCTTGTTTGGGCTGGAGCTCGAGGTTTGCCTGCCGTTTGCTATATCGATTGACAAGTGCTATTGCAACAGGGGCTTCGCGTTCGGGCTCTTCGGTTAACGATACGCGTACAGTATCTCCCAGTCCATCCTCCAGCAGTGTTCCAATGCCGACGGCAGATTTTACACGACCGTCTTCACCGTCTCCGGCTTCGGTTACTCCGAGATGTAGCGGATAGTTCATGTTTTCGGAAACCATTTTTTCGACCAACAAACGGTAGGCTTTAACCATGACCTGCGGATTGGATGATTTCATCGAGATACAGAGATTATAAAAATTTAGGTCTTCGCACATCCGGATAAACTCCATGGCCGATTCGACCATGCCTTCAGGCGTATCGCCATAATGGCTCATAATTCTGTCGGATAAGGAACCATGGTTGGTGCCAATGCGCATGGCGGTACCGTTTTCTTTACAAATATTGACAAGTGGTGAAAATTTGTGATAAATGCGCTCCAATTCGAGTTTATATTCAGCTTCGGTATACGACAGCTGATCGAATTTTTTCTTGTCCGCATAGTTTCCGGGGTTGACCCTTACTTTTTCTACGATACGGGCGGCTACCTCGGCAGCATTCGGTGTAAAATGAATGTCAGCAACCAAAGGAACTTGATATCCTCTTCGCCGGAGTTCATTCTTTATATTGGCTAAATTATGTGCTTCTTTAATACTGGGAGCGGTAATACGAACGTATTCGCAGCCCGCTTCGACCATCCGAATGGTCTGTTCAACTGACCCAATCGTATCCATCGTATCTACCGTTGTCATACTTTGAATACGAATGGGATTATTGCCACCCATGGGGGTATCACCGATTTGAATTTCCCTTGTTTTCCATCTCGAATAATCTACCTTGGAATTGCAATAGATTCCAGGCAATGTCAACATATTACTTGTGTCCATATCTAACACAAAGTTAACTTTTCTTGACTAAAAATCGGCTGTCAATTAATATCTTCTAATTTTTATTGATGCAATACCACCGTTGATGTCAAAATCGAATTTTTGAGTAGCTGTTTCGTAATTTATCGATTTTACCTCTCCTTCGCTTTTGAGGAAATCGCCCTCATAATCTGTAGATGATAACGCATTGTCGCTTGTAATACGGCAGGCAGCGTTTTTTGGGATCATGATTTCGATAGAGGAGGCTCCGGCGTCTATTGAAATTTTTGTTGTAGCTAGTGGCTGACCTAATTTTAGTTTTAAACTTGTTGCACCGGCATCGATATCTAATGCCTCTATTTTATAGGGGGAAAGATCCAGCTTGGCATCGATCGCGCCGACATCAAAATTCAGGTTCCATACGATGTTGGGGTTTAAAGCAATAAAAGTATTATTATTTTTGCTATTGAAATCCTTGTTTTGGAATTTCCCTTTTAAGTTGATGTCAACTTTTTCGGTAGACTCTCCATTTACTGTTACGCCCAGTAAATATTCTTTTGAGGTATTATATGCCGAGAAGATATGTGACGTCGTGCTGCTATCATTTCTTAATGAGGTGGCGCCCAAATCAAGATTTAAGGTAGCACTATGGATTTTATCGTCCAGTGGTACGTTTAGCTTTTCTGTCGTATAATTCGTTTTATCATTTGGATCATCGTTATATTTGACGCCAAGGGTTTTACTTTTTAATAGCTGTGTTAAAAGTGGTTCTTTGGGTGTAGATAGGCCGATGTATGTCAGAAAACCTAAAATGACCACGGTAGAGCCAATGGTAACAAATTGTCCAATCTGTTGATCTTTGGGTACCAGCATACGAATTCCGGCAAGAACGATGAACAGCGGCCAATATCTAAAAATACCGGCCCAATTGAATGAAATTGTGTCAAGCTGTGACAATAATAAGACAACGCCTATAAAGAGAATGGTGATACCAGTTGTTATTCTTCGTGTATTCATAACTAATTCTGTTTGTTAATATATCTCAAAAGTAATTTGATTTGAGAGATACCGTATGAATGTTTAGGCTATTATACATAAAAAATCGGTAAATGTGACTAATTGATCGGTAAGTAATTTCGTTTTTCCTTTACTTTTTGGCTTTTCGCTTGTTTATATATTAGCGGGAATTAATTACCTTTAATGGATATCTCGGCTTAATATAGTCCTATAATTGACGTAATACATTGAAATTAAATAGATAACATGATCTTTCATCACATTGGTGCATATCTCATACTCCTTAAATCAGTATTTAAAAGACCGGAGAAGAGCCGGATTTATTGGAAGGAAACCGTATTGGCAATGACCGATATTGGTATTGGCTCGCTCGGCCTGATCGTCATTATCTCCACGTTTATTGGTGCTGTTATGACCATGCAAATAGCCTTTCAGATGGTTTCGGACTTGATCCCTAATTCGATTATAGGTTCTATCAATCGGGATTCAAATATCTTGGAATTGGGGCCAACGATCTCTGGATTGGTTTTAATGGGGAAAATTGGTTCGTCCATATCTTCACAGATTGGATCTATGCGTGTTACAGAGCAGATTGATGCCTTGGAAATTATGGGGATCAATGCTCCTGGCTATCTGATTTTGCCCAAAATTTTGGCTGGTGTCACCATGATTCCAATGTTGGTTATTATTTCCATCGTGTGCGCCCTGGTGGGCGGCTTGTTGGGGGGATCCCTTTCGGGAGCGGTTACGCAGGCCGATTATATTTTGGGGATTCAAGATGGCTTTAATGGTTTTACCGTAACGGTGGCGCTTGTGAAGGCAGTGGTCTTTGGATTTATTATTACATCGGTTTCTGCTTATAAAGGATATCATGTGAAGGGCGGGGCTTTGGAAGTTGGGCAGGCGAGCACGGAAGCTGTTGTGGTAGGCTGTATTACCATTCTAGCGGCGGATTATGTAATTACGGCACTAATGCTTTAAAAAGATTTTATGATTCAAATCGAAGATATTAACAAGTCGTTTGGTGATAATCATGTGCTGAAAGGTATCAGCGCGAATTTTGAACCCGGTAAAGTAAGTTTGATTATTGGTGGTTCGGGGTCGGGAAAGAGCACCTTACTGAAGTGTATCGTGGGGTTACATCAACCGGAAAAAGGAAAGGTCATTTTTGACGGCAAAGATTTTACACGGATGAATTTTGAAGAACGTGTTCCCATTCGTAAAGAAATAGGTATGCTTTTTCAGAATTCAGCATTATTTGACTCAATGACTGTTGAACAAAATATTATGTTTTCTTTGGATATGTTTACGGACATGTCGAAAGCGGAGAAATTAGACCGGGCAAACCATTGTCTAGAACAGGTTAATCTGGAGGGAAGGAATAAGCTATTTCCTGCCGAGCTCTCTGGTGGGATGAAAAAGCGGGTAGGTATTGCGCGTGCAATCAGTATGAATCCCAAATACCTTTTTTGTGATGAGCCTAATTCGGGTCTGGACCCTGAAACTTCTATTGTTATCGATGAGTTGGTTTTGAAGATTACCCAAGAATTAAAATGTACAACAGTTGTTGTTACGCATGATATGAATTCTGTGATGGGAATAGGGGAATATATTTTGTTTCTTTACCAAGGGGCGAAATTTTGGGAAGGTTCCAATAAGGATATGATGCGCTCGGATGTGAAAGAATTAAACAACTTTGTCTTTGCAAGTCCATTGATGAAAAGTGCTAAGGCCTCAATGGGGTAATAGTGGGTAAGATGATTGTTTTAGTGCGCCCGATTTTAGGCGTTGATCAGGGTTAGGATCATGCAGATTTCTTTTATATTGAAATTTAGCTTAGTTTTGTCGGAAAATTTTGATTTTGGCAGCAACAAATATACAACTATTGACTCCACAGCATTGGAGGGACTATGAACTCATTGATTGTGGTGATTTTGAAAAATTGGAACGCTTTGGTGATTTAATTCTGATCAGACCAGAGCCTCAGGCTGTATGGCCTAAGGCGTTGAGTGAAGCAGAGTGGAACAAGCGTTATCATATCAAATTCAAAGGTCGTTCGGCTACTTCTGGAGAATGGTTGAAGAAAAATCCGAAGGTTCAGGACCGTTGGCACATCGAATATAAAAATAGCGACGTGGCCATCAAATTTAGATTGGGCCTCACATCTTTTAAACACGTCGGGATATTTCCGGAACAGGCTGTAAATTGGGACTATATTTCGGAATCTGTTCGTTCATTTAAGACGGAAAAACCAAAGGTTCTCAATCTTTTTGCATACACGGGAGGAGCATCTTTAATAGCGAAAGCTGCTGGCGCGGATACAACTCACGTGGATTCGATTAAACAGGTTGTTACCTGGGCGAATGAAAATATGGAAATTTCCAACTTGGATAACATTCGCTGGGTTGTTGAGGATGCGTTAAAGTTTGTGAAGCGTGAACTGAAAAGAGGTAATACCTATAATGGAATTATTTTGGATCCACCAGCTTATGGACATGGCCCGAAAGGCGAGAAATGGAAATTAGAAGACCACATTATGGAAATGATGACAGAGGTTGTTCAACTATTGGATCCTAAAGAACATTTCTTGATTTTAAATACGTATTCTTTAGGTTTCTCTTCGGTTATTGTGGAAAATTTAATTAAGACTGCTTTTCCGAAGGTTGAAAACTTAGAAATAGGCGAGCTATTTTTACAAGCAACTGCAGGGCCGAAACTTCCACTTGGCGTATTTGGTAAATTCCGTAAGATAGCGAAGTAAGACGGTCAAAAGATTGCTTATAACAAACACGGGGCGCNNGCGCCCCGTGTTTGTTATAAGATACAATTGTTTTAATATGCATTAGGCATTACATATGGATATCCTTCAACCGTAACGATGCTAGTTCCAACTGCTTTGGAATAGCTGTAATGATGTTCTGTGGGATATGTGATAAGTGTTGAGCTAGCTCGTCATAGTAAGCAATTCCAGCTTGTAACTGCGCTTTAAACTTGGCTACGTACTTTATCTTTTTATCATTAATGATGTTTTGATTGTCTGTTACATATTTTTGAATATGATCAATATAAAGGTTGAGCTCGTTGATCAGGACAAATGGCCGATTGTTATTTTCAAAGACTGAGATACGGCCATAGATATGGTCTATCATTTCCCGTAAAGTATATTGTTTTTTAAACCAGACGAGATTTGGACCCGGGCAAATGGCTACGGCAGTCTGTTCTTTAGTCTTCTGGATATTGTATTTGAGATAGGCAGGCGCTGCGAGCCCTTCACAGAGGCAGGTTTTTTCGGTAATGGCCTCAAAAGCTTTTTCGTATTCAACAGCAGGCAGGTTCTGTTGTTTTAGTTCCTGTATCTTTTGATGTTGATATACGCGTGATGCGGTACAGATGGGCTTGTCACTGAATTCTGTGTTGGAAATAAGATATTCTTTTTTGCAGGGGCTACCAGGACGGCCTTTTTTAATTCGTTCCACTCGTAAGTGCTCAGCGCCACTTTTTCTGAAGTTGTTGAAAGGAATCCCTAATGGAGATGCTCCACTGCAGTAGAAGTCTTCTTTTTCGGCAAGTTCCAATGCTTTCAACGTTTCTTGATCTACCGTGGTTGCTTCGGGTACCATTAGAAATGGAGATCCCCAGCCCACAGCATCAAATCCATAATAATCTAATAAAAATTGATGTTCTGAAGCGGTACCCACCCCGCCTTGAACCGTATATTTGATAACGGGAGGTATGGTTAGAAAGCGCTTTTGAGCAGTCCAATAATCTTGGTATATCTCGAAAAGTTCGGCTTTTAAACTTTCTTTCTTTTCTTTAAATTCTTGAAGGATTGGACCTAGAAGAAAGCCATCCGTTGCGAAAGCATGTCCACCACAGTTCAAACCGGATTCTATTCTGAATTCAGATACCCAAACCCCTCGTTTGGCGAGATATTTTGCCTGAATGAGTGCCGATCGGAAATCACTTACTTTTAATGTGACCTTTTTGTCGAACATACTTTCATTATCGGGGAAGAAAGCTGGCAATTCAGCAAGGTAAGCATATAAGTGTGGATTCATTCCGGCAGAAAGGATAAGCGAAGAATGAAGATTGGAATTTGCAAAGCCACGTAAGGCTGCTAGTGCATCAGAAAAGCGCTCGTCCAATACCTTGCCATCTTTATAATTTATCTTGTCAACTTTGGACATGATATTAACATCAATGTCACCCGGTTTTAGATAAGTGATCAATAAGTCTTGGAGTTCGGTCTTAATGGCCAGATTCGTTTCAATTTCCATAGCGTGATACAGTGGCTTGGATGGATGTGAATCTGGTAGAAGCTGAAAGTATTTTGCCAATTCGGAACCTTCTGTAAAGGGTTGATGTTTTAAGGCTGTAATTTGTTTATTGACCACAAATTGTACCATATTGAGGTATGCGGTGATTCTATTTGCCCGATAGTCTTCTTCAGATGTGAGGATCGGTTGATAGGGGATTTGATATTCTCCACAGTAATAGCAGCGCATGCGCTCGATTAGTTCATCGTCAACGATAGACATCACGGAGGAGATTCCGTACTGTGCAACCTTAATTGCGGAATCGATGGAGAAAGCTAAGCCTAATACGGGGATATGAAAAGTATGCGTCATTCTTAAATATTTCTTTTACGAAATAATGGAGAATAACGCTAAAAAAAAGTAATGATTGTTTTATGGGGAGATGATTGTAATCACTATTCAAATACAATTGTTTTGTAGTCGTTGCGCATGACACGATCCTCGCTAAGCAAGCGAATTGCCCGGCTTAAAACGGCTTTTTCTATTTCCTTTCCGGCAGTAACCATATCTTTTACAGTGTAGGTGTGGTTGACATGCCGTATGTCCTGGACGATGATTGGGCCTTCATCAAGTTGGTCGGTCACGAAATGGGCTGTGGCTCCAATAATCTTAACACCTCTTGCATGTGCCTGTTTATAGGGGTTGGCGCCGATAAATGCCGGTAGGAAGGAATGGTGGATGTTAACCAATTTATTCTCAAAGGTGCCAACAAACTCTGGTGATAAGATCCGCATGAATTTAGCTAAAATAATATAATCGAAATTATATTGTTTGATTTTTGCTATCAGTTGTTTTTCGAACGTTTCCTTTGTCAGGTTTTCATGTGAGATACAGTGAAAAGGAATGTCGAACTTTTCTGTAAAAGAGCGTAGCGATTCATAATTGCCAATGACAGCCTGCACTTCGGCTCCCCAAGTTTCGAAATGCTGTCGTACGAGTATGTCTGCAAGGCAGTGATGCTCTTTGGTCACCAAGACGACAATCTTTTTTCGGGTATTGGGGTTGATCTGTATTTGAGCAGAGGCAGGAAGAACCTCAGCCAAGGAGTCGGAAAGTTGTTTTTGCTCAATTACTAGACCGTTACAGACCACACGCACGAAGAATTTATTGGCTTCTTCATCTACATATTCGCGCATGGTGACAATATTGAGCTGATATTTTGCAAGCGTGTTTGAGATGTTAGCGACTAGTCCAACGGCATCTTGACATTGGATCAGAATTAAGGTTTGGTTGTGCATGAAATTTGGTTGTAGGTTATTGAAAAAAGCGGGCTATCTTAACCCGCTTTTTTTGTTAGTTCTTCTTCAAGGTCAACTTCAACACGTAGATTTTCGACGATATGTTTTTGTCTATCTGGCGTGTTTTTACCCATGTAATATTCTAATAATTGTTGAATTTTATTGTCTTTGGACAAGATAACAGGATCGAGGCGGATATCTTTTCCGATAAATAAACCAAACTCGGAAGGTGATATTTCACCCAGACCTTTGAATCGGGTGATTTCGGGTTTAGCGCCTAATTTTGCGATTGCTTTTTGCCGTTCTTCGTCTGAATAACAATAAATTGTTTCCTTTTTATTGCGGACACGGAAAAGTGGGGTCTGCAAAATGGAAACGTGGCCCGCTTTAACGAGGTCTGGGAAGAACTGTAAGAAAAACGTTAATAATAGCAAACGGATGTGCATTCCGTCCACGTCGGCATCGGTAGCGATAACGATATTGTTGTAACGTAATCCATCTAGACCATCTTCAATATTGAGTGCATGTTGCAAAAGATTGAATTCTTCGTTTTCATAAACAATCTTTTTGGACATTCCATAAGAGTTAAGCGGTTTTCCTTTTAGGCTAAATACGGCTTGAGTCTGTACGTCGCGTGATTTGGTGATCGAACCAGAAGCAGAATCCCCCTCGGTAATAAACAGTGTTGTTTCTTGGTTACGTTCATTTTTATCGCTAAAATGCACTTTACAGTCGCGTAGTTTACGGTTATGAAGAGAGGCTTTTTTTGCCCTTTCGTTGGCCAGTTTTTTAATACCCGCGATGTCCTTACGCTCACGTTCGGATTGCAGTATTCGTTTCTGAAGGGCATCTGCCGTGGCTGGATTTTTATGCAGGTAATCATCCAGTGCCTTTTTTACAAAGTCATTAATGAAGCCCCTTACAGTAGGGCCTTCAGGACCGACACTTTGTGAGCCCAATTTTGTTTTAGTTTGAGATTCGAAAACAGGCTCTTGTACTTTGATGGCTATTGCTCCGATGATTGACGACCGAATATCCGATGCATCAAATTCTTTTTTGTAGAATTCGCGGATTGTTTTGACGAGTGCTTCACGAAATGCTGCCTGATGTGTTCCTCCTTGGGTTGTATGTTGTCCGTTTACGAAGGAATAATATTCCTCTCCATATTGTTGCCCATGCGTCATGGCAATTTCAATGTCTTCACCACGTAGGTGAATAATTGGATAGCGCATGGATTCGGCATCAATATTACGTTCCAATAAATCTTTTAGACCATGCTCGGAAATAAATTTCTGATTATTGAAATTAATGGTAAGACCAGAATTCAGGAACACATAATTCCAGATCATGTTTTCAACAAATTCAAGTCTGTATTTATAATTCCGGAAAATGGAGTCGTCCGGATAGAACGTTACCGCTGTGCCATTTCGTTGCGTTGTTTCTTTTTGTTCATCATGGACTAACTCTCCCTTAGAGAATTGAGCGATGCGGGTAATATTTTGTCGATAGGACTGTACGGTGAACTGACTAGACAAAGCGTTCACTGCTTTTGTACCGACCCCATTTAAACCGACGGACTTTTGGAAAGCCTTACTATCATATTTACCACCTGTATTGATTTTAGAAACAACATCAACTACAGAACCAATTGGAATACCACGTCCATAATCGCGTACGGAAACTTTATTCTCGTTTACCGTGATATCAATTGTTTTACCAGCTCCCATAACAAACTCATCTATGGAGTTGTCAACGACCTCTTTCAATAAAACATAAATACCATCATCATAGGCCGAACCGTCCCCCAACTTTCCAATGTACATTCCCGGACGAAGGCGAATATGCTCTTTCCAATCCAGGGACCTAATGCTGTCTTCGTTATATGTACTCATAAATTTATGTAGAACTTAGCTAACAAAAGTAAAAAAAATAAACTACGATAAGTAGTTTAAAAGGCTAAATTTTTTAGATATCCGCAGTTTATGTCCATATGGTGAAAATTGCTGGTTTGCCGGGAAATGTTTACATTTAGTGTAAGTAATTTTAAAGCGAATTTAAAGCGAATAATTTATGGGATTATTTGATAAAATCAGGAATGAGTTTGTCGATATTATCGAATGGGTCGATAATAGTACAGATACAATTGTGTGGAAATTTCCAAGGTATCAGAATGAAATAAAAATGGGCGCACAGTTGACCGTAAGGGAAGGACAAGCTGCTGTATTTTTAAACGAAGGTGTGGTGGCTGATGTCTTTCAGCCCGGTCGTTATGAATTGACGACTCAAAACATGCCGATCATGACAACCATTAGGGGCTGGAAGTATGGATTCAATAGTCCTTTCAAAGCGGATGTTTATTTTGTGAATCTTCGTCAATTTGTTAATCAGAAATGGGGTACCAAAAATCCAATCATGTTGCGGGATCCTGAATTTGGCCCCATTCGACTCCGAGCTTTCGGTAATTTCTCCTTTCAAGTGAAAGATGTTACTGTTTTTATGAAACAGCTTGTTTCAACGACGCCGGTATTTACGGTTGAAGATATCACAGAGCAGCTTCGAAACATTGCGGTATCGAGAGGGATGGATGCTATTGCGGAGTCCAAAATTCCTGCTTTGGATCTTGCATCCAACTACGATGAAGTGTCGGCCTTGATACAGCAGAAAATTGCATCCGATTTTGATGAGTTGGGGTTAAGTTTAACGAAGTTTTTAATTGAGAATATTTCTTTCCCAGAGGAAGTTGAAAAGGCACTTGATAAGCGAAGTAGCATGGGAGTTGTTGGTAATCTTGGGGTATATGCTCAATTTCAAGCTGCTAATTCGATGGAGAAAGCTGCAGAGAATCCAGCTAGTGGAGGTATCGTCGGCGCGGGTTTTGGCGCTGGATTGGGGGCAGGAATGGTTGGTCAGATGGGAAATATCTTTCAACAAAATAGTTTTGATGGAAACAATCCAACTGGAGTAGGGGGCGCAGGTGCTTCTTCTACACCCGCGGGTCCACCGCCGCTACCTAACAGCGTAGTTTATTATCTCGCGATTAAAGGAAAACAGGAAGGACCATTTGATCATGAGCAATTGAGTAGCCTTGTCAAGGATGGCACGCTGAATACAGCTACCCTAGTGTGGAGAGAAGGACTTGAGAACTGGATTGAAGCTGATAAGGTGAGCGATTTGAAAGGACTTTTTTCACAGATTCCGCCTCCAATACCGGGAGTTTAGGAAAGAAACGCATGACTGTACTGTATGAGTTTTGAAGAAAAAACCTCCGAGATAGAA
Organism: Sphingobacterium sp. UBA5996; assembly: GCF_002429765.1. Taxonomy (NCBI): domain Bacteria; kingdom Pseudomonadati; phylum Bacteroidota; class Sphingobacteriia; order Sphingobacteriales; family Sphingobacteriaceae; genus Sphingobacterium; species Sphingobacterium sp. UBA5996. Next base: position 196,584 of record NZ_DJAS01000024.1, on the reverse strand, counting down.
CAAGGACTGAAATGTCAGGGTTGTGGTGCAATTTTGACTTATCAGCCCGGTACTTCCTATTTAGCATGTTCCTATTGTGGAACCAGAAATGAAATAGCTGATCAGTTGCCAGAAAATGGGCGTATTGAATCAACGGATTATAAGGTCTTTGGAGCCGCGATGGAAGAACTCGAAGATGACCGATATAGTTATTTAGCTGAGGTTGTGCATTGCGGAAACTGTGGTGCAAATTCAAGGTTAAATGCTCACGTCACAGCGGATTTATGTGCTTTTTGTGCTTCACCATTGGTCATTGACCATCAGCAAAAACGTATTGTAAAACCGCATGGTGTTGTTCCTTTCGGTGTTGACTATAAAAGTGCCTTTGGGCTATTGACGCAATGGGCCGGGAAGGTATGGTTTGCACCGAATGACTTTAAGCGGATTTTTAACGCTAGGAATGACCGTCTAAAGGGGGTATACATTCCTTTTTGGTCTTATGATGCAGATGTGAACTCTGATTACGTTGGATCCCGAGGTGAGTATTATTATGTGACAAGGACGCGGCGTAATTCGGATGGCGAAACAGAAGAATACGAAGAAAGACGAACCAATTGGTATCCAACTTCGGGTACTGTTTATAGCCAATTCAAGGATATTGTTATTTCTGGATCAACCTCCCTTCCGGAAAAGTTTTCCGAAAAGATCGGGCCGTGGAATTTAGGTTATCTAAGACCTTTCAATGAGCAGTATTTGAGTGGTTTTATCGCGGAAACTTTCAGTGTAGATCATGTGAAAGCAGCAACAACTGCACGAGCGATTATGGACCGGGAAATCGAGCGACAGGTTGAGAACGACATCGGTGGCGATACGCAGGATATCGATTCCATTGACAGTGATTTTAAATCCATTAAATTGAAATACATTCTTTTGCCCATTTGGTTATCTGCTTATCAATACAAGGGAAAGAGTTATCAGATCATGGTTAATGCATTTAACGGTAAAGTTTACGGGCAACGGCCTTATAGCTTTTGGAAAATAGCTTTTTTGGTATTAGCGATCCTTATTGTTCTGTATTTATTAAGCTTTATGGGATAACAAATAGGTTAGTAAAAGAAAGCGCTGTCCTCAAACGAAGAGAACAGCGCTTTTTTGTATGCTAAAAGGTGCCTATTTGTTCAACGATAGTAGGAATCCAATGGTAAAGTTGGCATCCCAGTCAAAAACAAAGGTATCGCAGTTGGTCGCATCTTTAATTGCTTTATAAATGTTAACGCCGCTTTTTGTTTTTATTTTATCTGCGTTGTAGGAAGCTGGGTCGTTCAGAACGGTAAAACGTTCTTCACCTTGGCGCGTTTGTGAGGCAAGTTCAAAAGGAACGCCCCCTATAATAAAACAAACTTCTCTTTTATTTTCAGGAATCTTTTCACCTAATTTTTTTACTTCTGCATAGACAGCATCATCTTTGAGATCTTTCTCATAGTACTTTGCTCCAGGTGCTTCGACAGATTTTGTATCGCCATCGATCCATGAAATTTTTGTGTTACCAGACCCGATGTCAACAACAAATGCATTGTCTTCATATGCTTTTGGAAGGACCGATTTTAATGCAAGCTTTCCTTCTTGCTCTGCTGTAACCAAGTTGACCACAAAGCCCATTTTTCTAAGTTCACTACTAATGATAGTTGTTTTGGGTTCCTTTTGCGCTCCAGAGCTAATGACGAAATGTATGTTTTTCGATTTAACACCTTTATCCAGCATCATGCCGATATAGTCTTTTAATCCTTTGCGAATATCCTCGGTATTTGCCAATCCTTCATAAGCAAAAGACTTTCCAAAATCTTTGGAAACGATTTCCCAACGATTCTCTTTATCCATATTCACGACGAAGGAATTGAAACCAGAGGCGCCCACTTCAACCACTCCTTTGTATTCACCGTCAACAGGCTTTTCAGGTTGATAGTTGAATGAACGAGTGTCTTTCGAGCCCGATGAGTGGTTTGAATCCGCATTTTTGTGACTGGTTGAGTCTGTTTGTACAGTAGGGTTAGCATCAAATTTGCCCGATTGCATTGCCCAGTAACCGATTGCCAGAATAGGTAAGGCAATAATAATTGCTTTTATAGGCCATCTTAATCTTGCCCATGTTGATTTTTCTTCCATAATGTTGAAGTAATATAATTTTATAGTTAATCAAGTAGTGTAAATCCTTTATCCACTTTCTCTTCGGGCTTGAGCTCGTAGCTGGCGTCTGTCATCTGCGTTACATTCAACACCTTCAGATTACGTTCGTCTACTTTGCGGATGAATTCTTCCAGTTCACCCTGCGTTGGCGCTCCGCCGACAGTGATGTTGTTGTTTTGATCCAAGAAATCCAAATTGGACCGAATAGATGCTATATTTTGACTAATGGCACCTGTTGCGGCATTCATCGCTTCCTGAAAAGCCCAGCCATCTTTGATATTGAATACATCTGCAAGGCCGTCGGTGGCATTTTTCATTTTTTGGGTCGCTTCTAGCTTCTTGGAAATAATAGAAATGCTGCTATCTAAGGTGCTAACATAAATTCGGGCGGCACTTTCATTGTCTTTGAGTACTTCCAACACTTTAGCAAACTGATTGGCATATTGGACGTAGCTGCGCGCATTTTGCTCTTCTGATTCTCCTTCTTTTCCTAATAAAAAGGCTTTAGTACGGGTTTCTTTAGCATCTCTGGCATAAGCATTTGCTTTTTCTGCGTTATTTTTACTCGCTTCTTCTTTTGATTTTTCGTCGAGATTAGCTGCCTCTGCTGTAAAACGTTTGGCATACGTATATTTTTCTTCCGCAGTTTTCTGTGCTGTTTCGCCACTTTGAATCATATCAATGCGAACTCCATCGACATTGCTAATTTTTTCCTTTACTCGTTTCAGCGTGTCTTTTGCATCTCTTGATAGCAATTGTAGGGTCTCTATTGGGTTATTTCTAATGATTGATTTTTCTCCTTTAAAGAGTAAAACGGTGCCAAGGCGATGCAGTAGTGCGATGATTTTGGGGGCTAACAACAATAAGGTAATCAGGATAATACTAAATATGACAAAAAGTATGCTTTTTCCAGCATACTCCAACATAATCGGTAAATATTTGAAAAATGCAAATGCGCCACCGAGTAAAATTGCCCAAAAGAAAACCTTTGACGCAGTTTTTTTTGCTTCTGGGGATTGTAGCTGTGCAGGCAGATGATCGCCCAATACTTGAAATATCGGAAGTTGCGTCTTTATCTCAGCGGGAATGTTAACATATTGATCTTTTCTTTCCATTGATTTATTTTTATGTTATTGATTGATTAATCATACGCAATGCCGTATTGATTTCGGTAACGACCTCATCAACGGCTGCACTGCCGATGTTTATTTTTTGTTCAATGTCTTTAATTTTGGGTTCGTACTTTTCATTAATTTGCCCCAAAGCGAGCTGTTTTTTCTGTAAATCATCTTGCAATTTTGCAATATTTTCCGTTATTGTTTTGATTTCAGCATTCAGATTTGCAATCTCCAAGGTTCGGTCCTGTTCAGTCTTTTTCTTTTCAGCCTGTTTCTGTTCCGATTCTTTGGCAATGGTTTCTTTGAGTTTATTAGCATAATTTGTGCCAGTTGCTATCAATTTTTCTCTGGACAACGAACTGTCTACAAATTTAAGCGAGGTATAAGCTGCTTTGAGGGTGTTTTCCTCGACTTTACCCATTGCTGCTGCAGCATTCCATACCTCAAAAAAGTCTACCCCTTGTTCATTTAGTTTTTCCAGGATAGCATAGACCTTTAATTTCATTTCTTTAAGGTCGGTAGTTCCATCGTTGGCCGTTATGGGTATTGGGGGAGGTGTTTTTCCAGTTGTTGGCGGAGCTGGAGAATAGGATGGTTCCTTATAAGGGGTGTTTGGAATAGCATTTGGTGCAGGCGCCGATGGCGTTTGTGGGTGCTGGTTTTGTTGAGGTTGATCATCTTCAAAAATTAATTTCTTCAGACTGTTTAATATACCAGATCCTCTTTTAGTGTCGTCGTTGCTCATCATGTCATAGTTGCTTATATCTTTACTAAAATAATAAAAATTACTATTCTCTACTGGATTGACCGATAGAAAATCTATAATGGATGGGAAGAGCTATAGGCTGACATGAAAAGATGAAATTCTATTTTAGGGACTGAATTAGCTCTACGGGCATTGTAGACGGCTAAAAAAAGAGCGATAGCCAATCAATAATTGGTTATCGCTCTTTTGTTCATGGCGGTTATTGAATATTATCTGCCAAAATCATCCTGTACGCGAACGATATCGTCTTCGTCAGAAGGGTTGTTGGCATCTGTATGTTGCCAAATTTCTGCTAAAATACCGAATCCGTCCAATCCAATTAAACGGTGACGTTGTCCTTGGCGCAATCGGATTGTTTCCCCTTCTTTCAATGTAGATACAACAGATTCTTCATCTGTGTCAGAAACCATAACCCCTACGTTACCTTGGATAACCCGCCAGATTTCAGCCCGACGGTGGTGATATTGCCAAGATAGTCTTTTATCCGGTGCAACAATTAGAATTTTAGGACTTAATTTTCCGGATATTCTTAATTCTTGTACATCCATTCCGCCGAAATATTCATCGGCAAATTCCTGCGCCTGCGATTCGTCAATGACGAAAAATCCACCCCAAGGACGCGCTGCATCTGATTTATCGATACGAAAACCTTTGGAAGTCAGCATTTCCTGTACATTTTCAAACAATGCAATTTTATCTATAGCCATATTACAATTCTAAAAATTTGTTATTCGTTAATTTAGCAGCTAAATATAAAAAAAATCTATTAATAATTTAAGTTAACCGTTTTAGCAATATTTACATGCCGACTATAGTCGTTTCTTTGGTCGTGCTCAATCGCCATGTGCCGGGTAAAGTTAAAAATGAAATTGCTAATTTTGTGATCAATCTAATTTCAGGATATGTCAAACTTTCAAGTCGATCGGGAAAATACTGCATTTATGCAGGCTGTTGCTTTCGTTAACCAAACGAATCAAAACGTATTTATTACAGGGAAGGCAGGTACCGGAAAGACGACGTTTTTGAAGTATATAAAGGAGCATAGTTACAAGAAGATGGCGATTACGGCACCTACTGGCGTTGCGGCGATGAACGCAGGCGGAACGACTTTGCACTCTTTATTTTGGCTTCCTTTTGGAACTTTTATAGAAGATTATGAGTTGCGGTGGGATGAGCAGGATAGTCATATTTACAATAAATCACGTCTTTTTAGCACGATTAAACTGACGAAGCAACGCCGGGCGATTTTGCATGAACTTGAACTTTTAGTGATTGATGAGGTCTCGATGGTTCGCGCAGATACCTTGGATGCGATTAATGTTATCCTTCAATCTGTTCGTCGCGATATGCGGCCTTTTGGCGGATTGCAGGTGTTGTTTATCGGAGACTTGTACCAGTTGCCGCCTGTCGTGAAAGATGCAGAGTGGAATGTATTAAAAGATCATTACTCTTCTGTTTTCTTCTTCAATGCCAAGATATTGAGAGATAATCCTTTGGTGATGTTAGAACTTAATAAGATCTATCGTCAGCAAGATGAGGGCTTTATTTCCATTTTGAATGCGATACGAAACAATCAATGTACAAGTGATATGCTCAAGACCCTAAATGGTTACTATCAGCAGGACTTTGTTCCAAATGAAGCAGAGCAATATATTACATTGACCTCTCATAATCGAAATGCCGATGAAATAAACGGTGCTAAATTGGCATCATTATCTGGTAAAATGTTAAACCTTAAAGCGGTAGTAAAGGATGATTTTGCACAGGGCTCCTATCCTGCAGAGGAAACATTGTCATTGAAAATAGGAGCACAGGTCATGTTTATTCGCAACGATTCGGGAGATGAACGTAAGTATTATAATGGTAAGATAGGTACGGTAAAGGACATAGACACTGTGCAAGGAACTGTAACGGTTACCTTTCCTGATGGATCGGAGTCCGTAAGCGTTAAAAGGGAAACCTGGGAGAATATCCGTTATAATTATGATAAGGGGCAGGATCAGATCAAGGAGGAAATTTTAGGTACATTTTCACAATTTCCGCTTCGGCTCGCCTGGGCGATCACTATCCATAAAAGTCAGGGCTTAACATTTGAAAAAGCAATCATTGATGCGGGTACCTCTTTTGCAGCAGGTCAGGTTTATGTTGCATTGAGCCGTTTAACGAGTTTAGATGGACTTGTATTAAAGTCTATCATTCCTTCTTATGCCATTCGTACCGATTATCAGGTCGTTGAGTTTGCACAGCGCGCGCAGGCGCAGCCTGATATCAATTCGATTCTGGAGCAGTGTCAACGGAATTACCTTGGTCAGATTTTAATGCACGGTTTTCGGTGGGATGGCTTATTGGCGGAGACGTCTGATTTATTGAAGTCGCTCGAAGAACGTAACATTGATGGTAAGGAACAAGCGGTATTGTTTTTTCAGCAACTCGTCAAGCACCTGCAAATGCAAGAGAAAGTTGCCCATAAGTTTATCGTTGTTTTATATGATTTATTACGTGATAAAAATGCAATTGATTACGATGTTATCTGTGAGCGTTCTACCGCGGCAGTCAATTGGTTTTTGCCAAAAATGGATACCGATCTGATTGATGCGTTGAACAAACATATTGAAGAATATCAGATACGAAAACGTACCAAGAAATATATTGACGAGCTCAAAGCGCTATTGCTTGATTACAAGCGAAAACGCGAACAGTTGCAGCATTGTCTGCTTATTGCTGCTACACTATCCAAGCGGGAAGATTTTCAAACGGCCATGTTGGATGTAGCTGCCAGTGTGAAGACCAAAGAGAAAGATGATTTGGCTGCACAAACTGCAGAGGAAGAAGGGCCTAGAAAATTAGATACCAAAGAGATTTCTCTAGAAATGTTTAAGGATGGAATGAGCATTGCTGATATAGCAGGTAAGCGCGGGATGGTTGCAGGCACTATTTACGGACATTTGATTACCTTTGTAGGTACAGAAGTGGAGGCTACAGACTTGATCGAGCAAGAGAAGTTGGATCGTATACTAGAGGTGATCCGGACAAACCCGGATAAATCGTCTTCTGAACTTAAAATGCTTTTGGGGACAGATATAGACTACCCAGATATTAAAATTGGACAAAAAGTTTTGGGATTGTAGGCAATAAGGATTTATGATGTATATTTGTAACAAATATTGTGATGTAGTTTGTTGAGAGCCCATTGATAACCTTACGATTTCTTATGGAAGACAAGAAAGATCCTAACAAGTGGCTTGTGTTGACAACTATTTCTACTCAAATGGTTTTTACCATTTACGTATTTTATTTATTAGGAGATTGGTTGGACGGCAAGTTTCATAGTGATAACCAATTATGGATGAAAATCTGTACCCTTGCTGGGATTGGGATTTCTCTCTACCAGGTCATTAGACAAGTGAATCGATTAAACGATAGATGATAGTATATTTAAAGCAGGCACTTATTTTATTTTTTGTTGCGGTATTGGTATTTGCCCTTCATTTCTTTTTGTTAAAATCTTTTGATGGAATACAAAATCTTGACGATCTACATTTTCCATTGTATGAAATATATGTTTTTCAATTGATTTTATCGATTATTATTATGGCAGGAGTGCGTTACTTTTCGCAGCAATTCCCACCATATGTCGGTTTTATTTTCTTAGGATTATTGACGTTAAAATTTGTCCTAAATTATTTGTATATCCATAGCGGGCTAGCAAAACCACATGCTGATATTTTAAAATATAACTATTTGATCGTTGTCGTTTTATTCCTTTTGTACGATGTTGGATTTGCTTATAAGGCTTTAAACAAATCCTAAGGGAGAAAACGATAGTTTTTTCAAAAAAATGTAATATTAAAGTAGCTTTTGTGCTTTATATGTAGTATTTTCGCAAAAATTTTAAATAACATAATAGTAGTATCGTGAGTCTTAAAAGAACACTTCAATTTTTAGCAGTTATTCTGTTTGCAGTTGCGCCATTTTTAACAAAGGCCAATGAGAATGCACACGGAGAAAAATCGCAGGCTGAGGAAATCAATAGCCATATTGAGCATCACTTACAAGATGATTATTATTTTAGCTTCTTTTCCGACGAAGAGACAGGTAAGCATTTTGGCTTTTCGTTGCCAGTTATTTTGATTGACAATGGCTTGAAAGTTTTTATGGCTTCTGCATTTGATCACGGTAATAAGGTTGCTGAGGTTGATGGTCAATACTATGCATTATACCATGGGAAAATTTATAAGACCGATGCTACTGGTAATTTAGCTGGTCATGAATACCTCAAAAATGCCGATGGTAGTTATGTTATGACTGTAAACGAGAATGGAAAGGAAGTGAAAAAGGAATTTGAAACTTCTTATGTTGTCGGTTCTCATGAAATTCATGAAGCTACAGATTTTCATCCGTCTGTAGACATGCCTTTAGATTTTTCGATCACAAAGAGTGTTGTAGGTTTATTTTTGGCTGCGTTTTTAATGTTTTGGGCATTTATAAGTTTGGCTAAAACTTATAAAAAAGGTGCTAACAACTTACCTAAAGGTGTAGGACGTGTATTAGAGCCTTTGGTTATCTATGTGCGTGATGAGATGGCAATTCCAAACATTGGTCATCGTTATAAAGAATTTATGCCCTATTTATTGTCTGTATTTTTCTTGATCTGGATTTTGAACTTGGTTGGTTTGACACCACTAGGCTTTAACGTGACAGGTAACATTACAGTAACATTATGTTTGGCTCTCTTTACTTTTTTAATTGTAAATATCAAAGCAAACGCAAACTATTGGAAACACATTTTCTGGATGCCAGGTGTTCCTGTTCCATTTAAATTCGTTTTGGCACCAATTGAAGTGTTGGGGTTGTTTACAAAGCCATTTTCATTGATGGTTCGTTTGTTTGCAAATATTACAGCTGGTCACACGGTTGTGATGGGATTGATTGCGATTGTTTATTTATTGCAACACCAATTGACAGTGGTGGGTAGTATCGGTGTTTCCATGTTCTTAACGATCTTCTTGATGGTTATTGAATTATTAGTTGCCTTCTTACAAGCGTTTATTTTTACGATGTTGTCATCCTTGTTTATCGGTATGGCTGTTGAAGAACATCACGATCATTAATTAGCAAATTTTTTAATTATTCAAATCATACATTATGTACAATTTAATTGGAGCCGGTTTAATCGTTATCGGTGCAGGTTTAGGTTTAGGTAAAATTGGTGGTTCTGCAATGGAAGCTATCGCTCGTCAACCAGAAGCAGCATCTAAAATCCAAACTGCAATGATTATCATTGGTGCCTTACTTGAAGGTTTAGCATTCGGTGCTTTATTATTAGGTAAATAGTCACAACGGTTTTATGATATAACCTGCAACGGTTGGTTGCAGGTTATATTATTCCTGAATCTTAAAAAATAAAAATTATCATTATATAGTATAACAATGGATAAATTAATACATTCGTTTTCGTACGGTTTGTTTTTTTGGATGGTCATCGTCCTTGTAGTTATTATCTTTTTATTAGGTAAATACGCTTGGAAACCAATAGTTGATGCCCTAGACGAACGTGAAAAAGGTATTGCAAGTGCTTTGGAGGCAGCTGAAAAAGCTAAATTGGAAATGGCTCGTTTAACAAATGAAAACGAACAATTACTGAAAGAAGCACGCGCAGAACGCGACGTTATCCTTAAGGAGGCAAAGGAGCTTAAAGATAAGATCGTAGCTGAGGCAAAAACTCAGGCGCAAGCTGAAGGTGCAAAAATGATTGCTCAAGCGAAAGAGGAGATCAATGAACAAAAGAACAAAGCTTTGGCTGAGGTGAAGTCTCAGGTTTCTTCTTTGTCTTTGGATATTGCTCGTAAAGTGTTAAACAAAGAATTTGAGGACCAAGGAAAGCAAGAAGCTTTAGTTGCAGATTTGCTTAATGACGTTAAATTGAACTAATCCGGTCACTCAAATTACGAAATAGAATTATGTCAGTATTTAAAGTAGCATCGAGATATGCGAAGTCATTAATTGACTTGGCAGGCGAGCAAGGCTCACTGGAAACAATCAAGACCGATATGGATTCATTCATTGCGGTTTTGAAATCCAGTACCGAATTGCAAGCTGTTTTGGCCAATCCTATTGTTCCTTTGGACAAGAAGAAAAACATATTGGATGCGCTATTTAAAGATAAGATCAATCCAAATATCTTGGCGTTCTTTAAGATCATGATCAATAAAGGTCGTGGCGAGATTGTATATGCCACTGCTCAAGAATTTATTCGTGAGTATAATGAGGTAAAAGGAATTGTGAAAGCTACAGTTACATCTGCAGCACCACTTTCTGAAGCTAATTTGGCAGCGATGAAAGATGTACTTGCGAAAGAAACCAACGCTCAAGTGATATTGATCAATAAAGTTGATCATAGTTTGATCGGTGGATTTGTAGTCAATATTGGTGATCGCCAAATTGATGCAAGTATTGCTGGTAAGTTGAATAAATTGGAAAGATATTTGAATCAGAATAATTAATTTGTTCTGATACTTGAAGTAAAATAAATCAAAAAACCCCTTATAATAATTAAAATGATAGAGGTAAGACCAGATGAAGTTTCGGCAATTCTAAGAGAACAATTGTCGGGCTTTAAATCAGAAGCCGAACTAGAGGAAGTGGGTACCGTACTTGCTGTAGGTGACGGTATTGCTCGTATTTACGGCTTAACTAAAGTTCAGTCCGGTGAGTTGGTTGAATTTGATAACGGATTACAAGGTATTGTATTAAACTTGGAAGAAGACAACGTCGGTGTTGTACTTTTAGGTCCTTCTGATGAAATCAAAGAAGGAGATACTATTAAACGTACTAACCGTATTGCATCCATCAAAGTTGGTGAAGGCTTGTTGGGACGTGTTGTAAATACTTTAGGTCAACCAATTGATGGTAAAGGACCTATTCAAGGTGATTTGTATGAAATGCCTATTGAGCGTAAAGCTCCAGGTGTTATCTACCGTCAGCCAGTAACTGAACCATTACAAACAGGTATTAAAGCGATTGATGCGATGATTCCAGTTGGTCGTGGTCAACGTGAGTTGGTTATTGGTGACCGTCAAACAGGTAAAACTGCTGTTTGTATTGATACAATCTTGAACCAAAAAGAATTCTATGATGCAGGGCAACCTGTATTCTGTATCTACGTTGCCGTAGGTCAAAAGAATTCTACCGTTGCGAATATCGTGCGGACATTGGAGGAAAGAGGTGCGATGGCTTATACAGTAGTTGTTGCTGCATCTGCTGCTGATCCTGCTCCACTTCAATTCTATGCGCCAATGGCAGGTGCTGCTATCGGCGAATTTTTCCGTGATACAGGCCGTCCGGCATTGATCGTTTATGATGATTTGTCTAAACAAGCTGTAGCTTACCGCGAGGTTTCATTATTGTTGCGTCGTCCACCGGGCCGCGAAGCCTACCCAGGTGACGTATTTTATCTACACAGCCGTTTGTTGGAGCGTGCAGCGAAAATCAACTCTTCGGATGATATCGCACGCAACATGAACGATTTACCAGAATCAATCAAACATTTGGTGAAAGGTGGTGGTTCATTGACTGCGCTTCCGATCATCGAAACACAAGCGGGTGACGTTTCTGCTTATATCCCAACCAACGTAATTTCAATTACAGATGGTCAGATCTTCTTGGAGTCTAACTTGTTTAACGCAGGTATCCGTCCAGCGATCAACGTAGGTATCTCTGTATCTCGTGTAGGTGGTAACGCACAGATCAAACCGATGAAGAAAGTATCGGGTACTTTAAAGTTAGATCAAGCGCAGTACCGTGAATTGGAAGCTTTTGCTAAGTTTGGTTCTGATTTAGATGCTGCTACAAAAGCTGTGTTAGACAAAGGGGTTCGTAATGTTGAAATCTTAAAACAAGGTCAATACTCTCCAGTTTCCGTAGAGAAACAAGTTGCGATCATATACATCGGAACTAAGGGTTTATTGCGTAATGTTCCTGTAAATAAGGTTAGAGAATTTGAAGAGGAGTTCTTAACACAATTGGAACAACGTCATCCAGAAGTGTTGGCAGCATTTAAAGCTGGTAAGTTCTCTGATGAATTAACTGCAGTATTAGAAACAGTAGCTAAGGATTTAGCATCAAAATATTAATAGTAATGAGTATTTAGTATTGAGTCTATTGACAAGGCTCGATACTCAATACTAGGTACTTAATACTTAAAACAAATATGGCAAATTTAAAAGAAGTAAGAAACCGGATTACCTCCGTATCATCAACGCAGCAGATTACAAAAGCTATGAAGATGGTTTCGGCTGCTAAATTGAAGCGCGCTACTAACGCTATCTTACAATTGCGCCCATATGCGAATAAACTAAGAGATATTTTGGCGGATGTTTCTGCAAGCGTGGAGGGAAGTAATTCTCCGTTTACTGTAGATCGCGAGCCAAATAAGGTGTTGATCGTTGTTGTTTCTTCTAACAGAGGTTTGGCTGGAGCATTCAACGCAAATGTTATCAAAGCAACTAATAACTTGATCGCTAACAAATATGCCGAGCAACATGCAAAAGGAAATTTGAGTATCATTGGTATTGGTAAAAAGGGTTATGATTTCTTTTCGAAGCGTAACTTTAATGTGGTAGCTAATCACTCTGATTTGTTTTCTGATTTAAATTTTGGTGGGGTATCCGTGGTGACTGAATTTATCATGGAACAATTTAAAGAAGGTAATTTTGACCGTGTTGAAGTGGTGTACAACCAGTTTAAAAATGCTGCAGTTCAAGAGCTGACAGCGGAGCAGATTTTACCTTTAATACCACCAGCCCAGGAAGACAAACAACATACGCATAAAGCAAAAATAGAAGCTGAGGTGGATTATATCATCGAGCCTTCCAAAGAGAAGATTATCGAAGAGTTGATTCCTAAAGCAATCAAAATTCAATTATACAAAGCTGTTTTGGATTCAAATGCTTCTGAACATGGAGCACGTATGACAGCGATGGATAAAGCGACAGAAAATGCAGGTGATTTATTAAAATCATTGAAGCTATCGTATAACCAGGCACGTCAAGCAGCAATTACAACAGAACTGACAGAGATCGTATCAGGGGCCGCTGCTTTATCAAACGGATAGTTTTTATTCGGGTAAAAACAAAAAAAAGGTGCTGATCTTATGATCAGCACCTTTTTTTTGAACTAAATTACCATCGAATTAAGGCTGATCCCCATGTAAATCCTGCTCCAAAGGCGGCCAGACAGATAAGATCACCATTTTTAATTTTTCCTTCTTCCCAAGCCTCGCATAGTGCTATCGGCACAGAGGCTGCAGTGGTATTGCCATATTTCTGAATATTGTTGAATACCTGATCTTCCCTTAATCCAAGTGTTTTCTGTACAAATTGAGAAATACGAAGATTGGCCTGATGCGGAATCAATAAATCGATATCATTGGTTTTTAAATTATTTTTTTCCAATGCCTCTTGAATTACTTCAGGAAATTTGACAACAGCTTTCTTGAAAACAGCCTGTCCATCCATATTTGGAAATGCTGTCCCGTCTTCGAGCATCTCTTTGGTCATCAATAATCCTCCTAATTCCTGCTCGGGCCATTTGGGCATTTCATCCAGCCATATTCCGCTGGATGCCCCCGGGTAATACATAGCTAGCTTTTCGGCTTCTGCTCCGTCTGAATGTAAATGTGTACTCAGTATACCTTTGCCATCTTCCGCTGTTGGTTGCACAACGACCGCTCCTGCACCATCGCCAAAAATTACGGAAACGGCTCGTCCCCTGGTTGAAAAGTCGAGGGCAAAAGAATGTTTTTCTGAGCCGACGACCAGCACATTTTTATACATACCTGTTTTTACAAATTGGTCGGCTATAGAGAGGGCATATATAAATCCCGAACATTGGTTTCTGACATCCAGTGCGCCAACCTCATTCATCCCCATTTCCCTTTGTAGTAAAACCGCACAGCCCGGGAAATAATAATCTGGGGATAGTGTTGCGAAGATGATAAAATCAACATCCTGAGGGGTAATTTGGGCACGTTCTATAGCAATTTTAGCCGCTTCGACTCCCATTGTTGTGGTGGTCTCACCGATTCTGTCAGCATATCTACGTTCTTTAATTCCTGTTCGTTCCTGAATCCATTCGTCACTGGTATCCATAAAGCGTGTAAGATCATTATTGGTATAAACGTTTTTTGGAACGTAATAGCCGATTCCGGCAATTTTTGACTGTAACATAATAAATTCTGCTAATTGATTGTATTCTTCCCTTTTATAATGTCGTTAATTTAGAAAAAAATATTCTATTTTTGCAGCATGGGTACCCAAACTGCTGAAGAAACCTTTACGTTAGAAGAGATTTTAGCCTCTGTCAAAGAGTCTAATCGACTCATTTTATGGAATGATGAAACCAATACGTTTGAACATGTGATTCACTGCTTGATTTATCATTTGCAATATACCGAAAAGCAAGCCGAGAAGATTGCCTGGAAAGTACATACCGAAGGAAAATGTGCTGTATTGGAAGGGAGTTATACGGAGATGGAAATTTATCGCAAAATTTTGAAAGCCGAAGGATTAACTGTCTCTGTAGAGTAACTTGCCATTCTTTTGTTACCGTAATAATATGGTTACGCTTCTATTTTGTCTATAAGTTTTAGTTTTCTTTGTAGATCATAACTATAAACTAAGCTGAAGCTCTCATGTTGTTTAACGCTAAATCGTTTAAATCTTTTTTATTTTTATTGTTTTTACCTGTTTTTCTTTTTGCTCAAACGGGTCAAATTAAAGCTATTCTGGTTGATAGCGCAACTGCTAAGCCTATATTATCCGCGAGTGCCACAATCCTGGATGCGAAAAATAATACCGTTGTGAAAGGTGGACAGTCTGTAGACCAGGGATTTCTCTTGTTATCTGATATTAAACCAGGTAAATACAATATACGTTTTTCCTATGTCGGCTATGAAGCAAAATCTATTGATGCTGTAGAGGTCTTAGGAGGAAAGAGTAAAGATTTAGGCCGAATTGCTTTGAAGTCCATAGGTAATATCTTGAATGAAGTGGTTGTTGAAGGTAGGGTTCCAGCCATGCAAATTGGTATAGACCGTAAAACGTTCAATGTAGGTGAGAGTTTGGTAAGTGCTGGCGGAACTGCAACTGATGTATTAGCTAATGTCCCAACTCTACAGGTTGATCAGGACGGATCTGTCAGTTTGCGTGGGTCGAGTAGCGTGAAAATTTTAATCGATGGCCGAGAGTCCGCTTTAGCCGGAAGTGATGTGACTTCGTTGCTTCAAAGCCTACCTGCTAATTCAATCGATAAAGTTGAGGTCATTACCAATCCTTCTTCCAAATACGACGCTGAGGGACAGACTGGGATCATCAATATTGTTTTAAAGAAGAATATCAGAACCGGATTAAATGGTTCTATCAATACTTCTGCCGGGTCTTATGATAACTACATGGCAGGACTGACCTTGAATTATAGGGATAAAAAGTTTAATTATTTTGGATCTTATAATTTCAACAAACGCCATATGGTTGGAAGCGGTGCCGTTGATAATATCTTTAAAAATAACAATAGCCAGATATCAAATAATTCGGAATCATCAAGAAAAGGTAATAGTCATACGATAAAAGCTGGAGTGGACTATAGTCTTTCTGATAAAACTTCCTTGAGCCTTTCTGGTAATGTGAGCATAAGGGATAATAACCGTGGTGAGGACTTATGGTACCGTTATTTTAATCACCCAACCTTATCCGGCACGAGCACTAGAACTTCTCGCCAACTCGAGGATGATCTGGGCTATGAATTTACAATGGATTTTAGACATCAATTTAAGAGATCTGGTGAAGAACTGACCGCTAATGCCAGCTATGGCCGCGATAAGGAAGATGGCACAAATGTTTTTTTACAGGAGTTTACCTCTGGAACAACTAGTACAGGCCGAAATAATGTCAGTTCGGAAGACGGTAAAAATATCAATATACAAGCGGATTATGTGCTCCCTTTTTCAGAAGAGAGTAAATTTGAGGCAGGTTATCGTTCGCAAATCAGAAAGTCATTTGATACTCAATTCTCGGATACGTTGTCGGTAGCTAATGGTAGCTATCTGCCAGACTATGGCATCAGCAATGATTTTGATTTTACGTCTACTGTTCATGCCTTATATGCCAACTACCAAGGGAAACTATCGGATAGAATAGGTTATCAAGTAGGTTTGCGTGCTGAGCAATTTAACCTAAATTCTACTTACTTTTCAAAAGACCCAACTGTTATTGACAAGGAAACTAAGGCCAGTCAAGACTTCTTTCGTCTATATCCAACCTTATTTTTAACATACAATGTTGGTGATGACGGTGATAAAATTCAATTCAGTTATTCTAGAAGAGTTCAGCGAGCGAGAGGTTGGCAAGTCAATCCATTCTTGAATGTTTCAGATGACATGAACAGACGGCAGGGGAATCCCAATCTGAAGCCTGAAGATGTTCACGGCTTTGAGCTGAGTTTTGCCAAAACCTTCGGTAAGGTGAATTTGATTTCTTCTGCGTACTTCAATCATACCAATGAGGTGATGCAGCCTTATGTTTATTTTGTGGACACCTTGAGCAGTGTGACCTACAGCCGATGGGAGAACTTGACAAGTAGAAATCTCTCCGGATTTGAATTTATCTCTAAAGTCAATGCGACTAAGGATTTTGATTTTACATTCAATCTTAATCTGATCAATATCAATTTTAAGGCGAATGAGGCTTATAATGTTAAAGCATCCAATGGTTTTGCATACAATACCAATTTAACGGCTAATTACCGTTTTACGCCAACGTTTTCCGCTCAAGTTCGTGGTGAATATAACTCTTCGCGGGTGATGGCACAAGGAAAGATGAACGCTATGAAAGGTGTTGATGTGGCATTGAAAAAAGATGTGCTAAATAAGAAGGCATCTATTATGTTCAATGTTAGAGATGTATTTAATACACGGAAAATGCAGGGCTTTACTGAGACACCACAATTGAGTTCTAATTTTGAACACCGCTGGATGAAGAGAATGTTTACTTTGTCGCTTTCCTACCGGTTTGGTAGCCAAGATTTAAACAAATCAAAGAAGACGGTGTCAAACACAAATGAAGTAGGGGAAGGAGAGGAATATTAAAAAATATTGCTCTTTGTAATCCCAAATGCTTAAATTTAATTTTAAAACAAACCTAAAACTAAAAAGAATGAAGGTATTAAAAACAGTTCTTGCGGTATCGGTGATTGCTTTTTCAGCACACTTAAATACTGCCATAGGGCAAACAAAGAAAGAAGTTCCTGCTTACAAAATTTTAGATTTACCACGTGTAGATATCAAGAAATTTAAAAAAAATAAGGCTGGAGCTTATGTTATTTTTGATGGTACTTCTATGGACGGCTGGAGAGGCTATGATAAGACTGTCGTTCCTAAACGATGGGTGATTAATGAAGGTGCAATCAAATTTGATAGCCAAGCTAATCTTGGAAAGGAAGATGGGGGAGATTTAATTTTTGCTCATGATTTCAAAAATTTCGAATTAGAAATGGAATGGAAAGTTGCCAAAGGAGCAAATTCGGGAATTTTCTTTTTAGCCAAGGAGGTTGAGGGACAACCGATATATATATCGTCTCCAGAATGTCAGGTTTTAGACAATGAAAACCATCCTGATGCAAAAATGGGTGTTGACGGAAACCGAAAATCGACATCACTATATGATATGATCCCGGCCAAACCACAGAATGGTAAACCATATGGCGAGTGGAATAAGGTTAAGATCAGGGTCAACAATGGAAAGGTAGAGCATTTTCAGAATGGTGTAAAAGTTGTAGAATATACATTGTGGGATAAGTCATGGATTGATTTATTGCAAAAGAGTAAATTCAGTGAGGAAAAGTGGCCTTTGGCTTTTGAATTGTTGAGCAATGTTGGTGGCGATAGTAAGTCAGGGCTTATTGGTCTCCAAGACCATGGAAACGATGTATGGTTTAAGAATATTACCGTAAAGGTATTAAAATAAAAAAAGCAGCTTTAAGCTGCTTTTTTTATTTATTATAGTATCGATTGTAATTCTTTTAAATCGATAATCATATGGGCGACATCCTCCGGCTTTTCGGCGCTAGTAGGGTTAAAGAAAATGGCGTCCATCCCAACATTTACCGCACCACGGATATCGGCATCAAGGTTATCTCCAATCATCAATGACAGCTGAGGTTGCGCAAAGGCTGTCGCCATGGCAAATTGAAATATTCTAGGATCCGGTTTGTTTACGCCGACTACCTCTGAAATAAAAATATGTTTGAAATATTTTCTTAAGTCGCTTTTTTCCAATTTTGTTTCACACGCTTCTTTAAAACCATTGGATATTAAGTGAAGATTATATCTGTCACCTAAATAGGTCAGCGTTTCATGAGCATTGGGGAACAGATTTGTTTTTTGGGGACAGATGGCAAGATATTCTAATTCGAATTCCTCAGGAAACAATTCGGGATCCACACCGAGTTCTGTAAAGGTATCGGCAAACCGTGCTGTCCTGAGTTCCGGTTTTGAGATCTTTCCGTGATGATAAAGTCCCCAAAGCCGATGATTGTTGATCGTATAAGTTTCTATAAAACGGGTGGACGACTCTTGATTAAACAAGCGATCAAACTTGTATTTAAAATATAACTCGTGAAGACTTTCTTCGGCATTTTTATCAAAATCCCAAATCGTATGATCCAGATCGAAGAAAATGTCTTTTTTTCCCTGATTAAACATATGCAAAACTAAAATAAAATCGTCTGAAATACGAAAGAGTATCTGTTATTTGATTGTTAAATTGGTAGAAAGCATGTTGCAGTGAAGATATATTAGGGGTATTGTAATGAATTATTAATGTTGCGACTCCGTTAATTTTCTTCTTTGTGTCATAATCCTTCGGATATTTCCGAATACCTAGTTGAATACCTATTTTTGTCACATGAAGAAAGCGCTGTTACTCTTTTATTTTCTATTGTTTTATGCGGTTATGCAATTGATCTGGTGGGGGGTGATGTTCGTTCGATTTGACCCCAGTAAGCAGAACATGATCATTGGAGAAGGGATTTTCTTCCTAATTATTTTCCTATGGGGAGCATGGCGACTAAAACGACTGGTGGAAAGAGAGCAGAAATTATTGCAGCAACAGCAAAACTTTCTTTTAGCCATTACACATGAACTGAAATCACCCTTGGCTTCTGTCAAACTGTATATTCAAACGATTTTGAGGCGCGATTTGGATAAGGAACAACAGCAGACATTCTTGCGTAATTCACTAAAGGATATCGAGCGTTTGGATGATTTAGTGGAAAATGTGCTAATGACCACCAAATTGGATAGCCGCAATTATAGTATGCCGAAGGAGGATTTTAATTTTACTTCTTTGGTAGAACAGATCGTTGACAGGCTGCAAAAGAATTCGTGTAGTTCACAAGTTTTGAAACCTTATTTGGAAGCGGATATTATTATTCATGCTGATAAGTTTGCGATTAGTAATGTGGTGACTAACCTGATTGAAAATGCTATTAAGTATTCACCCGCATGTGCTATGGTGGATGTGAAATTATATACGGAGAATAGTAAAATAATTTTTTCTGTTGCTGACCATGGTATTGGTATCAGCGATGAAGAGAAAAAGCTTATCTTTAATAAGTTTTATCGGGTGGGCAGTGAGGCTACACGGAAAACCAAAGGCACAGGTTTGGGGTTATATATCGTGAAAACCGTGTTGCAGAAACACGACGCGACCATTAAAGTTAAAGATAACACTCCTAAAGGGAGTATTTTTGAAGTAACATTTGAAAGAAATGCAAAGTAAACAAAGAATATTACTTGTCGAAGATGAAGAACACTTGTTAGAAGCTATCAAGTTGAATCTCGAAATGGAAGGTTACCGTGTCACTACGGCTACCGATGGAAAAAAAGCACTAAAAGTCTTCAAGGAGGAGCGTTTCAACTTGGTTGTCTTGGATGTGATGATTCCGGAAATTGATGGATTTCAAGTTGCTGAAACTATTCGACTGCAAAATACAGAAGTTCCTATTATGTTTTTAACTGCCAAAAATAGCAGTGAGGATCGGATTACCGGCCTTAAGAAAGGAGCAGATGACTATTTGGTGAAACCTTTCAACTTAGAAGAGTTGATTCTGCGTGTTGGAAATCTAGTTCGCCGTGGCATGAAGCCTGATGATCTCAAAGAACTAAATTCTTATCAAATAGGAGATAAAACGATCTATTTCAATTCGTACGAACTGCATCATGCGGATGGTACGATAACTTCTTTGACAAAAAAGGAAACGATGTTGTTAAAGCTGTTGATTGAAAGACGTAATGAGGCGGTATCGAGGGAGCAAATATTGGAAACCGTGTGGAACTATGATGTTTACCCATCTACTCGGACAATCGATAATTTTATCCTGACCTTCCGGAAATATTTCGAGCCGGATCAAAAACACCCAATTTACTTTCATTCTATCCGCGGTGTTGGTTATAAGTTTACCGACAATAATGCCTAGGTAATAAGAGATGATGACAATTAAGGCTAGGATAGCCGTTATTTTTATCGCCGCGTTATTTTTGGGCTATGGCATATATCAAGGTCATTATCAGACTGCTGTACTGATAGCTGGTGGAATAGGCTATTTGATTTGGAGCCATTTCAGAGAAGGGTCTGTTTTTTTGGCTACACAGGCTTTTCATAGGCAAGATTATGAGAAAGCAAAAAAATTGTTGGCTGAAATTAAGAACCCCGACGCGCTGCGGAAAGGTAGACGTAATTTCTATGAATTTATGATGGGAAATATTGCGCTGAAAGAAGAACGTGTCGATGAGGCGGAATATCATTTCCAGTTAGCATCACGTCTGCCTTGGAAAAAAGATAATGAAAAGGGCATGGTTATGATTAATCTAGCAAACATAGCACTTCGAAAGTTTGATTACCAAAGAGCCAGAGCGTATGCAGATGTGGCCAATAAATTGCATCTGACGGCTAGACAGAACAGTATTATTACAAAAATAGAAAACGAAATTTCAAAACATTTATAGTGAGTACTACTTTACAAAACGACTTATTGATTAGGGCTGCATTCTCGCAGCAGACAGAGAGACCTCCTGTGTGGATGATGCGCCAAGCTGGGCGCTTTATGAAAGAATATTGGGATATCAAGAATAAATATTCCTTTCTGGAAATGTGCAAAACACCCGAAATCGCCGCTGATGTCACTATGCTTCCGGTTGATTTATTGGGTATTGATGCTGCTATTTTATTTTCCGATATTTTAGTAACAGCCGAAGCAATGGGCGGCGATCTTTCTTTTGAACAAGGTGTAGGACCTCGTTTTTCTAATCCTATTCGTTCTGTAAAGGATGCCGAAGCTTTATCCGTTAACTGTTTGGATAGATTGCAATATGTAGCTGATGCCATAAAGGTGATTCAGCAACGTCTTGATAGGCGTATTCCTTTGATTGGATTTGCAGGAGCACCGTTCACAATTTTAAGTTATTTGGTCGAAGGTGGATCTTCAAAAGATTTTAAGTTAACAAAATTGATGTTGAATAATCAGCCGGAGCTGGCCCATATGATTCTTCAAAAGATCGCCGATGTTACTGTTGACTATCTGAACATGCAGATCGAAGCTGGTGTTAATGCGATTCAATTATTTGATAGTTGGGCTTTAGCCTTATCATGGAATGATTACCGTGATTTCTCACATTATTATAATAAACAGATTATTTCAAGATTAAACCGTCAAGACATTCCAGTTATTTCATTTTGCAAGGGATCGTCTGTTTTTGCACCGATGATGGTTGAAGCGCAGCCTGATGTGATATCTATTGATTGGAATGCAGATTTAAAAAATATAAAGCAATCCCTACCACAGGGGATCGCTGTACAAGGAAATTTAGATCCATTTGTTTTGTATGCTGATAAGGCTGTAATCAAAAGGAAGATTACAGAACTCTTTGAACGTATGCGAGGTGAAAATGGGTTTATCTTTAACTTGGGGCATGGTATAATGCCAGATATTCCATTTGACAATGTAAAATATGCCATTGAAGTAGTGAAAGAATTTCGCTATTAATTGTGGTCTCTTAAAATATACAGAACGACTTGCGAAAGCAAGTCGTTTTTTTTTTACCAGGTCGGAAACTGATGATATTCGATTTTTGTATATTGGATGTAAGATTTATACAAATCATAGTTGCTGGTGACAATTGCTCCTAACTTTTCTTAATTTTGTAATTATGATCTATTTATATGCAAAAGCTGTTCACATTATCTTTGTAGTGTGTTGGATGGCTGGATTGTTCTATATTGTCCGACTATTTATCTACCATACGGAAGCTAAATCTAGGCCTGCAGAAGAATATGGCATTTTGCATAGGCAGTTTACTGTAATGGAAAGCAAATTGTGGTGGATTATAACCACTCCAGCAATGTACCTCGCTGTAGTCGCAGCACTAGTTATGCTTTATATGAATCCGGGTTTGCTGAAGATGGGCTGGATGCATGTTAAACTCACCTTCGTTTTAGGATTGATACTTTATCATTTCTCCTGCCAGCGGATTATGTTTCAATTACAAAGTGAGTCTTCCAATTGGTCTTCGACAAAATTGAGGCTATGGAACGAACTCGCTACAGTTTTACTATTCGCGATTGTTTTTACAGTAGTTTTAAAATCGGCCTTGAATTGGATATTTGGCGTTTTGGGACTGTTAATTTTATCGATTGCGCTGATGATGGCTGTAAAGCTTTATAAAAAATATCGGAACAAGAGTGTTGGGCGAAAGCGTTAAATTCTATGCTTTCTTAATCCTTTGTGATTCTTTATAGTCGAAAGATTATAAATAGAATAGGATTATGTATAGAAAAATTCTAAGTATGTTCTTGTTGCTGACTGTAGCAGCAGCTGGTTTTGCGCAACGATACAGACCTTTGGGTGGTACATTAAATATCTACTCTACAGATGTACCTTTTTTTCTTTATATTAATGACATTTTGTATAATAATAGAGCTTCAAGGGGTGTCAAAGTATCTCATTTGAAGAATAGGCGTTATGATTTGCGTATCGTGTTTGCCGATCGTCAGCACCGCACATTAAATGGTTCCGGAATACAACTTGTCGATAGAAATGGGCAATTCATGGACGTTGTGTTTTCTGTTAGTAACAGAAGAGGAAATAAGGGGATTATTTTAGAATCCATAAATCCTATTGATCGTTATGGCAATGGTAATTATCGTAACGACTTACTTTATGATAATCAGGATATAGATAGGGATGAACAGTATGATGAGCCATATAGCCAATTGGAAAGTCGTGGCGATTCACCGGCCTATAATCGGAATGGCTATGATCATGACAGGAACAATAATCAACACAGGCAGCCGGAGGAATCCGAAATTTATCGTAATGGTGTAGATCGTCCTCATGGAAATGCTAAAGATGAAGGAAATGGTCAACTGGATAAAGAAGTATTCCTTAAAACAGATTCTAACCGATTGAATGACCTGTTGAATCAGAAAGAAAATGATCAGGATAAACTCGCGTTAGCTGCTCAGGAGTTACAAAATATGCAACTTCGTGTTTCTGAAATTGCCGATTTAATGGAATTGTTTATACGGGATGATAATAAGCTCACCTTTGCTAAATATGCTTATCCAACTTGTGTGGACAAACAGAATTATGAGAAAGTAGGGGATGCCTTATCATTTAGCTCAACCCGGGAAAAGCTTTTGGATTTTCTAAAGAAATAAAAAAGGAGCAATTTGCTCCTTTTTTATTCTCCGCCGAAGCAGATATATTTTAATTCCATATATTCATCTAAGCCATGTTTTGATCCTTCTCGACCAACTCCTGATTGTTTTACCCCACCAAAAGGTGCGGCTGCATTTGAAATAAGACCGGTATTGACACCGACCATGCCGGCTTCAAGTTGCTCAGCTACCCGGAAACAGCGATTGATATTTGTACTATAAAAATAGGAGGCGAGACCAAATTCAGTATTGTTGGCCATCGCTATGCCATCTTCTTCTGTTTTAAAGCTGAAAAGGGCGCAGATTGGGCCAAAGGTCTCCTCCCTAAATATAAGTGCTTCTTTTGGAATGTTCGTCAGAACAGTAGGCTGGAAAAATAGGCCTTTGATTACGTTACCTCCAGCAGCCAATTCGGCACCGTGATTTAAGGCATCTTGCACATGATGTTGTACTTTTTCTAAGCCTTTTGTATTAATAAGTGGGCCGACCTGGACACCTTTATCAAGCCCATTGCCAACCTTTAGTTTACTAACGGCTTGGGTAAGTTTCATTGAAAACTCATCGTAAACATCTTCTTGAACAAGAAATCTATTAATTGATACACATGTCTGCCCGGAATTTCTAAATTTACCAGCGATAGCACCTTCTACAGCTGCATCAATATCGGCATCGTTAAAAACTAGGAATGGGGCATTACCGCCAAGCTCCATTGATACTTTTTTGATGTTCGAGGCTGATTGTTCTATAAGTGTTTTTCCTACTTCGGTAGATCCTGTGAAAGAAAGCTTTCTCACCAGATCGTTCGTCGCTAACTCTCTTCCTATTCCGCTGCTATCTCTTCCTGTAATGACATTGAGCACCCCCTTGGGAACGCCTGCCTCTTCAGCAAGTTTCGCTAGTGCGATCGCTGAAAACGGGGTCTGTGAAGCTGGTTTGAGTACCACTGTACAACCAGCGGCCAATGCAGGAGCTACTTTTCGGGTCACCATCGCTATGGGAAAATTCCAGGGTGTAATTGCCGCGACGACACCTACACCTTGTTTAATTGTCATCATCCTGCTACCTTTATTCTGGGAAGGTATCGTTTCACCATAGGCTCTTTTTCCTTCTTCTGAAAACCACGCTACAAAAGAACTACCATAATCCACTTCTACCATAGATTCACTTAGTGGTTTCCCACTTTCGAAAGTCATGATTTCTGCAAGATCGTCCTTATGCTCTTGAATAAGATTGTACCATTTACGGAGGATATCGGAACGTTCCACTACAGTTGTGTTTTTCCAGCTTTTCCACGCTTTGTCAGCAAAATCTATCGCTTTACTGCAATCGGCCACTTTCAAATCAGGTAATGAAGCGATAACTTTTCCTGTAGCAGGATTTATGACGTCAAAAGTGTGTTTTGATGTAATAAATTTCCCATTGATATAAGCACTCTCAATTAAAAGTTTATTTTTCATCGATGTAAATTTTATTGTTACAAGTATAGTTTAAACACCTCAAATTGAAATTCTGTTCAATAATTTATTTCTCGTTCAAATGAACCTTTCTCTTTCAGCTTTTGAAGGTATCTTACAAGACTCATTTTTTCCAAACCATTGATAACGGTTTTTAGCAAAATAGTCATAAAGCGCATCTCTCCATGCAATGGGTAAAATCTTCAGTAAATAACATATGGTGTAGGGAAAACCCAATTGCTTAATGATTTTGAGCACAGCTTCACTTTTGATAAAGCTGCCTTCAGGAGATAAATAAACGATTGAATCAATGTTTTTGGGAATATTTTTCAGCGTGGCCCTACTAAATTCGGACTGCAGGGAACTAAATAAGAATTTTTTCTTACGATCTATTCTTAATAGTTTTTGAACAAACCGATTACAAATCAAGCAATCCCCATCAAAAAAAATGATATGTTTTCTTTGTTGTTCCATACGCTGAAGTTACTGCTATTTATTGAGAGTACTGCCATGAAAGGATCATAAAAAAGGAAGGAATTACTATGGCGGGGGGCATATGAGTGAAAAAAGCGGCGCTTTTTGAGACACCGCTTTTTCGAAATCGTCCTTATAAATTTTTCATGATCGTATGACCCATACGATCCCGTTTGGTTTTTAGATATTCTTCGTTAAATGGATTTGCTGTTATTTCAATAGGTACATTTTCTACAATTTCAAGACCATAGCCCACCAAACCAGCACGTTTTGTAGGATTGTTTGACATGAGGCGCATTTTTGTGACCCCCAGATTTCTTAGGATCTGTGCACCTACGCCATAGTCTCTTAAATCTGCCTTAAATCCTAATTGTACATTGGCATCTACTGTGTCTAATCCATTTTCTTGCAACTTGTATGCGTGTAGTTTATTGATCAGTCCAATACCTCGTCCTTCTTGATTCATGTACACGATGACACCTTTACCTTCCTGCTGGATCATTTCCATTGCCTTGTGCAGCTGAGGGCCACAATCGCATCGGCAAGACCCAAAAATATCTCCTGTAACACAAGAACTATGCACACGAACTAAAATAGGCTCGTCTTCATTCCAGTCACCTTTGTAAAGAGCTAAATGCTGTTCGCCAGTATCTTTCTGCGTAAAAGCTTTCATTTTAAAATCACCATATTGTGTTGGCATATTAACGGTGACTTCTTCATTGATTAAAGAGTCGTGTTTAAGGCGGTACTCGATCAGATCTTCAATACTTACGATCTTTAAATCGAATTTTTTAGCAACATCCATGAGTTCGGGAAGCCTAGCCATTTCGCCGTCCTCTTTTAAAATCTCAACCAATACACCTGCAGGTTCAAATCCTGCTAATCGAGCCAGGTCAACTGTAGCCTCAGTATGACCAGTACGACGTAGCACGCCGCCATCTTTTGCTATTAAAGGGAAAATATGACCTGGTCTACCTAATTCTTCGTAGTGAATATTAGGATCAATCATTGCTTTAATTGTTTTCGAACGGTCTGACGCAGAAATTCCTGTTGTACAGCCATATCCCTGAAGGTCAATGGAAACAGTAAAGTTCGTTTCATATACCGCTGTATTCTGCCCCACCATGAGATCAAGGTGTAATGCATCTGCTCTTTCTTTCGTTATCGGAGCACATACCAAACCACGCCCGTGAGTGGCCATAAAGTTTATGATTTCAGGAGTGGCATTGCGAGCAGCAGTGACAAAGTCTCCTTCATTCTCGCGGTCTTCGTCATCCACTACGATTACTACTTTTCCTGCTTGTATATCAGCGATCGCTTCTTCGATCGTGTTTAATTTGAAATCCATTTATTGATATATTGTAATTGGTACAAAGTTAGTGTAGAATCTAAATTTATTTATAATAGCCCTGTCACAATCTAATGTGATTCTTTTAAATTATTCTTTTTTAAAAACTTTTCTTTCACCCATTTCCATGCGGCTTCTACTTTTAACTTATATTGATCAATATCAAATAAAGCGGAGTCTGTTGTCGATTTATACGTTAGAAAAGCAGCAAGTGGTGTTAAGACAATGATTGCCATCCACATCCCCACACCCGATGATATCGCGCCGTCTTTAGCCGTTTTTTCAGCTACCGTAGAAATAATATGATAAATCAGAAAGAATATAATGGCCATAACTACAGGAAGACCAAGCCCTCCCTTTCTGATAATGGCCCCAAGCGGAGCTCCGATGGCAAACAACAAAAGACAGGAGACAGCAAGGGTAAACTTGCGATGCCACTCAATGCGATAGCGGATATCTTTCGATTTATAATCTTTAAACTCAAGCGTACGGCCATTCAGATCTTCCTTCAGATAATTCAACTGGTTTAGTGCATTCATAGTAACCTGTGAACGTTGTTCTTGAGGTACAAGATCGGTAATCAGATTTTTAAAAGGCTTGATTTTAGCTTCTTTGACCTTGGGCTGTCCAGGTTGATTGGCACTAAAATATTTCGAGTAGATATTATATCGCGTATCTAATGTCCGGGAAATTGCTTTTCCCATACTATCTAACTTAATATGATTCGAGTCGATATACATGTCCAACTGTTTCAAATTTAACATGGCATGGTGGCTCTTGAAGAGGTTTTCATCTGTTTTACCCTGTTGAAAGCTTCCCATATCAAACTTTTGCTCAGTTTCTTTGAATTTAAATCGCGTAAATTGCTGACGTGGATCGTAGGTTTTGGAGTTTTTAGTTCGGGCCTCCTCGTAACGTATACCATCCTTAAGTTTAAGAATCATATAATTGTTGTCGGGAGAATTGTAGATATAGCCTTCTTTTGCCATAAGTACATTATTGGCCGTATTGCCACCGCGGTGATCGTAGATCATCAAGTCGTAGAGAATTGTTCCCGCTTTGTTTTTTCCTCGGGCGCGGATGGAGTAGCCTGGGATCGTATTGTTAAATATTCCGGGTTTAATAAGGAAATCGGCCTTTTTATTACGTACATCTGTAAGTAATGTCCCCATTTTCAGATTAACTACAGGAAGGATATAGTCGGAGAAAAGAAAAGAACTTGTTGCGAAAATTGCGACGAGTACGAATAGCGGAGTCATCGCTTTGCGCAAAGATACGCCGGCAGCCTTAATTGCAACCAATTCATAGCTTTCACCCAGATTTCCAAATGTCATAATGGAGGAGAGTAACATGGATAAGGGCATTGCCATTTGAATTTGAACAACGCATTGATAGCCAATTAACTCCATGATTGTGTACCATTCGAAGCCTTTTCCAATCAAATCATCTATATACTTGAATAGAAAAAGCATCAATAGCACAAACATCACAATAAAAAATGTGACAATAAATGGTTTTATGAAAGCTTGAAGAATAAGTAAATGAACTTTTTTCATCCGTGACGCTAAGCAAATTGATGCCTTTGCATTAAGGCATCTCTACACCAAAGAACTCCCCTAGGAGTTCTTGGTGGATTATATTGCAAAGATAGGCTTTTTTATGCACCTATAACACTCTGAAGGTAGACTATTGAATTTTTCCAAATTAATTTTCTGTTTTCAAGATCTTCTTCTTTAGCGAAATCAGTTATTTTAAGAGCAACATCATTTGTTAGTTCATCTTGGTCGATCTCCAGATCGAAATAATAGGGATCATCATCGAGCCATTTAAAGCGTACGGATTTATTTTCTTTCGATGCTACAATTTTTGCTCGGTGTGGTTCATCATCCCAAATGAAAGTATAAACGGTGTCTTTATAGTTTACATCATCTGCAAACCATTGTGCCAATTCGTTTGGTTCTTGCAAATACGGAAATAAAATTCTAGGTGAAGAGTTGATGATATATTCTAGTTGGAATTTT
The DNA here is from genome assembly GCF_002429765.1 of Sphingobacterium sp. UBA5996. Taxonomy (NCBI): domain Bacteria; kingdom Pseudomonadati; phylum Bacteroidota; class Sphingobacteriia; order Sphingobacteriales; family Sphingobacteriaceae; genus Sphingobacterium; species Sphingobacterium sp. UBA5996. Next base: position 167,471 of record NZ_DJAS01000024.1, on the reverse strand, counting down.
ATTTTATCTGCCATATAAATGTTTTTTTAAATATTAGTTTGTTTAAATCAAAAATAAGCTATATTTGCATTCCCAAAATGGCGGGGTAGCTCAGATGGTTAGAGCGTTGGATTCATAACCCAAAGGTCGGCAGTTCGATTCTGCTCCCCGCTACAAATCTCTTCCAAAATTGCTTTTTATTGCATAAACTTATTATTTGTAATAATACATATTTATTTTGTTATTGCAAGTTTTTTTATGAAAAGTTGAGTCCTTATTTTGATAAATATTACGTTTTTAATACGATCAAATTTTTAAAAGTTATGTGCTTTTTTTAGATAATAAATTTACTTGGTTAAAAATGAGTTTGTTGCGCTTAATAGACGGTTTTAATACTAGATAATTGGTAAAAAAATAAAAAAATCTTTTGAATTGACACATGAAGTGGTATATTTGCATACCGAAACGGCGGGGTAGCTCAGATGGTTAGAGCGTTGGATTCATAACCCAAAGGTCGGCAGTTCGATTCTGCTCCCCGCTACTAAAAGCATCAATCTCTTTAGGTTGATGCTTTTTTTATGTAAAATATCTTGTTTTACAAAATACCTTATTTTGGTGGCTAGAGGAAAGTATAGCCCTTTTATTGCCTTATGGAGAATAGTTATTTTTTTACCCCCTCTGAATACTGCTTGCCTCTTTAGATATTCGGCTAAAGAGATTAAGCGTTTTTAGCAAAATGCCTGTTCAAATGTTATTCGTTGGTGGTAGACAATCTGTATGTTTCATCAATTGTCGTCATAAGCAAGGCTTTTCCAATCTTCTTTCTGTAAATACTTTAACATCAAAAAGAATATGATCCATCCGAGTCCGGCTAAGATCCAAATTAGCGTTTCGAAGTGAAAGATTGTTTTATGTAAGAAGCCCAATATCCCCAAAAGGCCTAAGATGAATAAATTGGTTATTGCTTTAGAATTGGATTGGTTTGCTTTTGAAAACGGGTAGCTTTTGACCATAAAAAGCATAATCAAAATACTTTCAATGCCGCCAACTGCAGAAGATAATAGTAGATCATTAATTGAATTGAGACCAAATAGGGGTATACAGATACATAAAAACACGACGTTGAAAGGTAAAACATACTTAATGAGACAAGCCTTAAGAACGCCGGTCATCAACTGTCCCGGCTTGTGTATGGGAGCGGTATGATAGATCCAAGCTGCTTTATACTTGTTGCTTTGAGTAATAAGCTGGAAAACGGTTAAAATAGTGAGTAATGATAGATAGAACATAATGATATACAGGCCTGAATCCCGAATTTTTAATATCTTGTCTGCCATTGGGAGCTCTTCTCCAGTACGTATAAATAAAAAAGTAAAGTAAATAGGCAAATAAGCCAACGAAGGGTAGAGCTGTTGTTTAAATTCTCTTGTTTTAGCACTTATCAGCCATACAATGCCAAATCCTGCCTCTTCAACTGCGGATGAACATACTTTCGCGGATATCCATTTATAAACAGGCAGTTTAGATCCATGATTCTGCTTCAAAGGTAAATTTTCATTGGGGAAGCTGTCTGCGCTTGCCAATGCAGCTATTTTTGCATTAAATCCACGTGAAAATAACTTGATACAGGCATAGACACCTGCAAGGGGAGTGAGTGCCCCCAATATGGATAGCATGATAATGGGTAAATTTTGGTCTCCAAAGATTAAGGGTTGAAAAGATGCAATCCATGTACTCGGAAATATCCAAAGAAATCGGAGCTGTTCCATCGTCAAATGAGATTCTACAATAGATTGAATCAGATTTGGACCAACATAATAGGACAGGAAAAGAACCAGTGAGAGGCCTATCTGTATATAAGTAATAACATCTTTAAACTTTTGGATGGGCAGGTATTTAATACAGATCAGGTAAAATCCGTTGACACCGATGAGAGCGATTAAGGTGCTGAACATAAGCTGTAAACATAGAACAAGGACTGAAGTAATATCCCAATTAAACAATACATAAACAAGTACTGGTGCGGTTAGTGCAATTATTTGGTTAAACAGCTTTATTGCAATAAAAGTTATTCGCGCAATCGATAGGGTCCTGTCGTTAACTGGACGCGGCATAATGATATACTGGTCCCGGGTATCTAATAATATAGGTGAAAAATCAGTAACCAATGTAATACTAAGCATACTGATAAAGGTGAGCAGCATGATAGAAACAGCTAAATATCTATCTGGAATCGACAAAAGTATGGCCATGAATACCAAGCCAATAATCAGGTATAACACAAATTGTAAAATCGAAGACGATGAGGACGATTTCTCCGTTCTACGTCTCCGAAAACTAATAGGTTTTCGGTTTTCTAAAATGATTTTTGTTTGTAAGATGATCTTAAACTGTTCAAAATTAATACCTAAGCTTTTCCAAACCCCAGGAAACAGAAGAATAAACTTGAAGATGAGTTTTTCCATGTTATTGAATTGCTCTAATGATATTGGAGACATCCAATGTATTGCTGCCACTATTTGTTAATTTTGCAAATATATGCTCCAAAGATTCGTTAGCTTCTGTCTTTAGCTCCTCAATAGTACCATCCGCAATAATGCTCCCCTGGTTTATAAGTAAAATTCGATCGGATACTTTTTCGACAACATCCATCATATGGGAGCAGTAGAAAATTGTTTTTCCTTCTTTTGCAAGCAAGGAAATAAGCTCCTTAACAAAAATAACAGCATTGGCATCAAGTCCAGATAAGGGTTCATCCAGAACAATAATTTGAGGGTTGTGAATAATTCCAGAAATCAGTAGTACTTTTTGACGCATTCCTTTTGAGAAGGTGTCCATTCTATTATTTGCATTTGATTCAAGACCAAAAGCAGCCAATAACTTTAAGGAACGCTCCAGAATAATATTACTTTCCATTCCATAGAGTTTACCTACAAAATCTAGATATTCAATTGGAGTCAGTACTTCATATAATTCTGCATTCTCGGGAACATATCCTAACAATGTTTTCACGGCCAATGGATCTTCTTGAATGTTGATACCATTAATTTCTACAGTGCCTGTGAAATCTTCAATTAGTCCCGTCAATATTTTAACGGTGGTGGATTTGCCTGCCCCATTTGGGCCAATATATCCGATAACTTGGCCTGGGAATATGTCGAGGTTGATTCCTTTCAAAATTTCCTTGGTTCCGTACGATTTTTTGAGGTCAACGATCCGGATGAGCGGTAATATACTTTGCATATGATAACAATCTTCAAAGTAAACTTACGTAAAAATTGGGAGTTATGGTTACTGTTGAGATCGGTATAGACTGTATTTTTTAAATAGAAGATTCTTATTTCAAAAAATAGAAAAAGGGACCCTTTGGTCCCTTACAATGGTTTTATTTTCGGAAACTATCTGTCATTTTTAGGGTATCCTTCTTCATCAAGATCATCTCTCAAATCTTCTTCATTCTCTGCTAATTTCTTGTCTAAAGGAGATAACCGTTCATGATCAAAAGTCTCAATTCGCATGTTCGCCTGATCCAAATCTTCATCCTGAAGTTCATCTTTCGAAGCATATTCATCTCCCACAAATGGATTTGAATTGTCATAGGTTGAATCATCATCAACAGCACCCTCTGCAATAGTATCGTAATCAGCTGGATGAGCATAATCTGGATCGTTACCTTCGACATCCATTTCATAACTGTCAAGCTCTTTGTTAAAAGTAAGGTCCTGATCTTTATCTGGATAGTCTTCTTCAACTTTCCCGTTTCTATATTCTTTTTTTGACATAATTCTGCTAATTTTTATTCATCATTAAAACAGTTCATATAAAAAAAAGTTTGGATTTTACTAGACAAAATGGGGCTCAAGTGCTATTGGAATACCAATCGAATACCAAAAAGATAAAATTTCATTTTAAAAAGGGCAGAACATGTTAGTTTTAGGAGAAGCCATTCAGCTTTGTCTAAATTATAGTGTCCATGGTAGAATTCAGCTCGACAACTAATCAGGCGCTATTTTTAGCTCTTTTATAAGAGCTTGGTGTAATATTTCGTTTCTTCTTATAAAAATTAGTCAAGTGACTCTCATCGTTAAATCCAAGTTCTTCTACAATTTGTTTCATGCTATATGTATTGGAAGCTAACCTATCTTCAATAAGTTTAATACGAATATCATCGATATATGTTTTATAACTCACAGCATATCGCTTTTTAAAAAATGCACCAAAATAATTAGCGGAAATTTGAAACTGATCGGCAATCGATTTAATTTGTAATTTGTCGGGAAAATAAATGTTTTGATGAATATATTGCTCGATCTCTTGAGACATTTCATAAGATGCATGAATAGGCAGGCCCAGGTCCTTTACAATATTTTCCACTAAGGCGAAAAGAGACATAATTTGGTGGAATATGAAAATAGAAGTCGTTGCGTCCTCACGGTCATATTGATGTATCAGTTCGAATACCTGCTCTGTCAATTTTTTATTTTCTTTCTTAAGGGATAGGCTCCTATTTAAAAATGTCTTCGAATTGAAAATATCCACCGGGCTGAAAGAAAGTCTGAAATTTTGCTGTATAAAATGAAGATCTTTAAAATAGGAACCGGAAAAATAAAGTACAAATACTATTGCATCTTTCTTAGTGTCAAGTGTTTCAAATGTCTTATTCAAAAAGAGTAAGTTTCCTTTCGAAAATTTCAACTTATTTTCTTTAGATAGGATCGATCCTTCCAATATATATACTAAAGCAAAATCAAAGCCTGTTTTATTTAGTTCTATTTTTTGTTTCTGCTTGATTTTTTGAGAAGAGAAAGATAAATTCGTCATATGTACGATTCTATTGAATAAATACCAACTACAAACCTAAGAAAAATAGAATAAACACTTAATTTTTCCTCTTGTTGTAATGGAACAATTATGGATTTACATTCATGATAAAATATAAATAATTTTTGATCCCAATGAATTGTTAGGTGCTTTTTGCATTCCTAGTCATTTTTTCAATATTATCCCACTGGTCCTGCGGAATAACATCCAAACCATTAAATTCGCCGGCTCCTTTAAGCCACTCTCCACCATCTATCGTGATGATATCACCGTTGATATAACTTGCATAGTCAGATACTAAATAAGCAGCGAGGTTAGCAAGTTCCTGTAGTTCACCCAGGCGACCCAAAGGGATACGTTTGGTTGGGGAGAGAAGTTCGCCTAATTCTCCAGGCAACAAGCGTTCCATGGCTCCGGAGGTTTGAAATGGACCTGGTGCTATAGCGTTTAGTCGTATCCCTTTTTTCCCCCATTCCACAGCCAACGAACGGGTTAGCGCTAGAACTCCAGCCTTGGCTGTTGCAGATGGTACGACATATCCAGATCCCGTCCACGCATAGGTTGTGACAATACTGAGTACAGCTTTATTTTGTTCATTTTGCGCGATCCACCTTTTTCCTAGCTCGAGGGTATAATTTATACTCCCTTGAAGGACAATTCCAATGACAGATTCAAAGGCTCTATGGCTTAAACGTTCAGTAGGGGAGATAAAATTTCCAGCGGCATTATTTATGAGAATATCTATTCCACCGAAATGTTCATATCCAAATGAAACGACGTGTTCAACATCATCATAATTGCGAACATCCCCCGCCACAGCAAGACATTTAGCCTGATGTTTTTCTGATAATTCTTTTGCTGTCTGTTGTATAATATCATCTTTGCGACTTGTAATCAAGCAAGAGGCCCCAAGCTCGAGAAAGTAATCTGTCATTGCTTTGCCTAGCCCCGTACCACCACCAGTGATCAGAATTCGTTTTCCTTTTAGTGCATTTTCTTTTAACATGCCCATATATCGTCCAGTTTTATGTATCCTTAAGTTACATAAAATTTGATATAAAATAAAAGGGCGGGGCGGGGAAGATTGTATAGTGAGGAAAAAAGATCTAACTAAAACAGGAGCTNNAGCTCCTGTTTTAGTTAGATCCATTTCTACGAATAGAATGGAGGTAGGTTTACGCGCCTAGTTGTACGCGTTTGAAAGCAGTAACAGTCAATCCTTTAGAAACTGAATCTAAGAATTGTGCAATATTTTTAGAAGAATCTTTTACGAACTCTTGGTTTAACAAGGTTGTATCTTTGAAGAATTTGTTCAATTTACCTTGAGCAATTTTTTCAGCCATTTCAGCTGGTTTTCCTTCAGCGATGATTTGCTCTTTTGCAATAGCGATTTCACGCTCAATTGTGTTTTGATCGACACCATCTTTATCAATTGCAATAGGATTCATTGCAGCAATTTGCATTGCAACATCTTTACCAGCTTCTTCAGCACCAGCAGCGTCAGCAGAAAGACCTACCAATACACCTAAACGGTAGTTACCGTGAATATAAGCGATAACTTTTTCAGCAGTGATCGTTTCGTATTTAGAAACGTCGATTTTCTCACCAATTACACCAGTTTGCTCGATTAAAGAATCAGCGATATTTTTGCCATCAAGTTCCAAACCTTTTAATTCTTCTAAAGAAGCAGGCTTATGGTTTAATGCAATATCTGCAATTTTTTCAGCGAAGGCTACGAAGTCTGCGTTTTTAGCTACGAAGTCAGTTTCACAGTTAACTTCAACTACAATACCTGATTTGCCATCAGCAGTAGCTTTAGCGATGATAACACCTTCGTTAGAGTCGCGATCCTGACGGCTAGCAGCTACCTTAGCGCCTTTTTTACGCAAGTAATCTACAGCAGCTTCGAAGTCACCATTAGACTCAACCAAAGCTTTTTTACAATCCATCATACCAGCGCCAGTTTGTTGACGCAATTTGTTTACATCTGATGCAGAAATTTGTACTGACATGTTTATTTCTTTTTATTATTATTTACGACTGAAATTTGTACAATATTAACTTAAAAAAGGTTAAGCTAATATGAAGTTTAACATTCCTTGCTAAACGGGTTCTGTTAAACAAAAAACCGGACAGATAGGCTAGTTCAAGAAAAGTAAACTTTTCCAGAAACTAACGCTACGCCATCCGGTTTGGAATAAAAATATTATTCTCCGTCTTTCGCTTTGCGAGGACGTTTAGCTTCTGAAGCTTCACCATTATCAGCTTTTGCTTTAGCAGCAGCAGCATCTTTTTCAGCTTCTTCTTCTTTGTCGCGTTTGCGCTCGTCCAAACCTTCTTGGATTGCTTGACCAATGATACCTGCGATTAAGCTAATAGATTTGCTAGCGTCATCATTTGCAGGGATTGGGAAATCAATGTTTGAAGGATCAGAGTTTGTATCTACCATTGCAAAAGTAGGGATGTTTAATTTCATTGCTTCAGAAACAGCGATGTGTTCTTTTTTCACATCGATGATGAATAAAGCAGCTGGCAAACGGTTCAAATCAGCGATACCTCCTAAAAGATTTTCTAATTTGATACGCTCACGTTGAATCATCAACTTCTCTTTTTTAGACAATACATCGTAAGTACCGTCTTTTTGCATTTTGTCAATGTTAGACATTTTTTTGATAGACTTACGAACTGTAGCGAAGTTTGTAAGCATACCACCTAACCAACGCTCAGTCACGAAAGGCATGTTGACCTCTTTAGCTTGTTGTGCGATGATCTCTTTTGCTTGTTTTTTCGTAGCTACGAATAAAACTTTGCGACCTGATTTTACGATTTGTTTGATAGCTGATGCAGCTTCTTCTAACTTCGTAAGTGTTTTGTTCAAGTCAATGATGTGGATACCGTTGCGCTCCATGAAAATGTACTTAGCCATTTTCGGATCCCATTTACGTGTAAGGTGACCAAAGTGCACACCTGCATCCAATAAATCTTGATAAGTAGTTCTTGCCATTTTTTGATCCTCCTTTGATTAACGTTTACTGAATTGGAATCTTCTACGAGCTTTACGACGTCCTGGTTTCTTACGCTCAACCATACGGTCGTCACGCGTTACTAAACCTTTAGCACGTAATGCAGGTTTAACTTCTGGGTTAAGTTCAACCAATGCTTTTGCGATCGCTAAGCGAACAGCTTCTGCTTGACCTTTAACACCACCTCCGTTAACGTTTACTTTTACATCAAAGTTTGCTAATTCACCAGCTACGTTCAAAGATTGAGTAGCGATGTATTGCAAAGGTAATGTTGGGAAATACTCTTTGTGGTCTTTACCGTTTATGATTATGTTTCCGCTACCAGCAGTTAAGTAAATGCGGGCAACAGCAGTTTTTCTTCTTCCTGAAGTATTAGTTGTTGACATGTCGATTCTCCTTAAAATTTAACTGGTTTTGGATTTTGTGCTTCATGCTTGTGCTCAGTACCAGCATAAACGTAAAGGTTCTTAAACAATTGACGACCTAAACGGTTTTTAGGAAGCATACCACGAACAGCTTTTTCAATGATGCGCTCAGGGAATTTAGCCATTAACTCTTTAGGAGAAACGAAACGCTGACCACCTGGATATCCAGTGTAGCGTACGTAAACTTTGTCGCCTAATTTGTTTCCTGTCAATTTGATTTTGTCTGCATTGATAACAATCACGTTATCTCCACAGTCTACGTGTGGGGTGAATGTAGGCTTGTGCTTACCACGAATTACTTTCGCGATGTTGCTCGCCAAACGCCCCAAAATCTCTCCTTCAGCGTCAACAACGATCCACTCTTTGTTAACGGTGTTCTTGTTGGCAGAGACAGTTTTGTAACTTAACGTATTCACTTGCTTTTGTTTAAATAATTTATTAAAAAATTTTTCTTCCCCTTATCTCAAGGGTCTGCAAAGGTACATCTAATATTCTATATTTTAAAATCTATTTTGCTTATTTTGCTGAAAACGAGTCGAATTTCCCACACTCCCCCCTAATCTCAATATTTTTACAACTACCTCGAATGAATATTGTTACATTAGTTAGTATATTGCAGGAACAAATTTTTAATTATTTAGCGGAAGTAGATGAGATTTAATTTTTTGAATAAACGATTTTTAAGTTTTATTGGCGTGTTCCTTTTGGTAGTGAATTCATTGCACGCGCAATCACAGGATAGGAAAACAAAACCATATGATACCCGATTTAAAAATGTGCAAGAGATATTGAAGCAAGGCAAAATTGGACCAGGTATGGATTCTCTTGACGCTATCATCGCAGACTTTCCGCAGGCAGACGATATCTATTTCACTAAAGCGATTCTTCTTGCTCAGATGAGAAATCAGGATGGAGCGATTCAAGCCATTAAGCAAGCGCTGGATATCCAGTCTAAGCCAGAATATCTGAGTTTCGCAGTCGACGCTTTTAAAAGTAAAAATGATGCTGACAGTGCATTGATTTATCTCGATAAGCTGATTGATCAGGATGATAATAACACCGCGTCACTTAAACGCGAACGCATCATGCTTCTTTTTAATGGCGGATATAAAGATGTGGCCTTAGAGTATTTTTATAAAACCAAAGAAATTGCAGGTGCTTCCGATACGTTGGATATGGTCGGTAGTGTGTTGTTCAATGATGCTGGCAATTATAAAAGTGTCATTGAGCTTTTGAAGCCCTGGGCGGATAAAGGGACTTCTTTAGCCCAGGTGTATGGTCAGCTGGCACAAGCTTATAATCTTTCCAAAAACTCGAAGCTAGCACTTGAATATATCAATAAGGGAATTCTCAACACAAAAGAAGACTTTCTTTATTTTGATTTAGCTGATCTATACCGATTTGATAAAAAGTTCAAGTTATCCTTTGATGCACTCAAACAAGGGTTTCTATCTAAAAAGATAGACTTTGCAGACAAAAATCGAATCATAATGACCTTATTGAATCCAAAGGGGCCTTATACACCGGATCAGCTGCTGGAGTTAGCTAATATCTTGGTGGAGGTTCATCCACGGATTGCTGAAAGCCATATGGCAAAGGGGCAGGTACTATGGCTAAAAGATGATAAAACTGCTGCGCAAAGCTCTTTGGCAGTAGCGGTTAGTATGAACCCTTATCAGATCGATGCCTGGCGAATGTTAATGAGCTTAGATATGGATAAAGGTGAATTCGATCAGGCAATCGCTCATGGCGGAGAGGCTTTGCATTATGTGCCTAATAACGCTACAATACTCTATTTTACCAGTATGGCTTATCTGATGAAGAAGGATATGGAAAATAGTCGGAAGTTTATGGAGGCAGCACTCAATAATGCACAGGAGGAATCTCCATTCTTACAAGCAAATATCTATGGCGGCTTGGGTGATATCTATAACTCGCTTAAAATGTATAAAGCTTCCGACGCAGCTTACATGGAAGCCATCCGACTTGATAGTACAAATGTGACAGCAATGAACAATTTAGCCTACTATTTGTCGTTAAGAAAGGAGCGACTTGATGAGGCTACGAAATACGCTGCTAAGGCAACAGATTTGCAACCTAATAATGGTACGTTTGAGGATACTTATGCTTGGGTGCTATTTGCCGATGGAAAATATGACGAAGCATTAGTTTGGATTCAAAAGGCATTAAAAAATACTAATCCACAAACTTCGGTGTTGCTGGAGCATTATGGTGATATTCTGTTTAAGTTAGGAAAAACAAACGATGCTGTTAAACAATGGACTTTGGCTTTGGAAAAAGGAGTGGATTCGGATGATAATAAGCTGAAATTGAAAAAGAAGATTGACACAAAAAGTTATGTGGAATAAAATTGTTTGGGCTTGTGCTGTAGTGATGTTGCTCTCTTCCTGTAGTTCGAAGAAGAGGATGCTGAAAGAAGCTGAGCTGAGGGCTCAAAACGAATTGATTATAAAGGATAATACCAGAGAGGCAAAGAAAAATAGTTTACGCAATCTTTTTTTGACCAATTTGAATTATTCGACTTTTTCGGGAAAAGCTAAAATGAGGCTTGATATGGGAAAGGACAGTTATGACGTCAATTCGACGATTAGAATAGAAAAGGACAAGCGAATCTGGATTTCCATTTCTGCTACATTGGGTATCGAAGTGGCGCGTGTTCTAATAACGCCAGACAGTGTTCAGATCCTCAATAAGTTCCAAAGTGAATATATGGTTAAGCCTTTTGACTATCTATACCGTTTCGCCAGCTCCGATCTGACCTTTGGAAACTTACAAGACTTATTGCTGGCCAACCTATCTGTGGATCTCCTGTCTGATATTGATCAGGTAAACTTTAAGCAGGATTCAATGTCCGTTCAGTTGGACGGTAAACTCAATGAGTTGGATTTTTTGTATAGGTTGAATAATAACAATAGGCCTTATCAATTTAGATTAGCCCAGCTTTCAAAGAAACAATTATTGGAAGCTAACTATGGCGAATATGCTATGGCTTCGGGACAGGAATTTCCGATGCTTTTAAAAATGATCATTTCTGATGGCCGCCAAGAAATTAAGACAGAAATTAATTTTAACAAAGTTACTTTTAATGAACCTGTCGAAATGCCTTTTTCAGTATCGTCGCGATATAAGGTAATCCGATGACAGGATGTCTATATGATTTAGATTTATTACTTTCGCAATTAGTTTGCTAAAGTAGGATATGAAGTGATAAGTTAGAAAGATGGCAAACACAAAAAAATAGTACTGTAAATGAACTTTAAAAAGACAATACTTGGTATAGCTGTTTTCCTATTCATGATTGGGATTTCATCGGCGCAAACTAGAGCTGAACTTGAAAAGCAACGTGAGAAGCTCAATCGTGAAATTGCTGAATTACAAAATACGGTCAAAGAAATTGCAAAAGAAAAATCATTGACCCAACAACAAGTGACAGCATTGAGTAAGCAGATTAATTTGCGCGAGCAGAAGATAAATACCATTACTTCCGAAGTAGCTGTGATTAATAGACATATTAATGCCAATACGGCTGCAGTGAGTAAATTAAAGGCTGAATTGGAGAAGATGAAACGTGACTATGAGAAAATGGTTATGTTTGCTTTCAGAAATCGGAATGCATACAATAAATTGATGTTTATTTTTGCATCGAAAGATTTCAATCAAGGGTTTAGAAGAGTAAAATATTTACAACAGTTCAACGATTCTAGAAAGCTGAAAGCTGCCGACATCGAAAATACCAAGAAGCAGATTGAACAGAAAATTGCTCAGTTGCAAGCTGACCGCAACAAACAGGTTGCTTTAATGAAAGAGCAGGAAAATGAGAAGAGAACCATATCGCAACAAAGATCCGTTTATTCAGGGCAATTAAGTGAATTGATCGTTACAGAGCGTGGCGTGAAAAAAGATATTACGCAAAAACAAAAAGAGGAGCGTCGTATCAATGCAGCCATTAAGGAAATCATTAGAAGGGAGATTGAGGCTGAACGTCGCCGGGCTGAGGCTGCGCGCCGTGCGGCTGAAGCTGCAGCTGAGCGAAATCGTAAAGCAAATGAGCCTACAACGAATACAAAAAATAAAAATGCCGCAAGTTCAAAAAGCAGCAATACTGCGCGAAAATCAGATTCTGAGATCTTGCGCAGCACACCGGAAGCTGTTAAACTTTCGAATGATTTTAGATCTAATCGCGGTAGTTTACCTTGGCCTGTTTCCAATGCGAAGATCATGCAAGAGTTTGGTTCAGAAAGTGTTGGTAGAAACGTCAATTGGGATCATGAGACGGTTAAAATTCAAACGTCGAGCGGTGCAGCTGTGAAAGCAGTATTTAATGGAGAAGTGTTAAGTATAGTTTCAATGATGGGACAGCGTATTGTCATGATTAAACATGGGGAATACTTTACAGTGTATATGAATTTGGCAGGTGTAAATGTTTCAAAAGGACAAAAAATAAGCACAGGACAAACCATAGGAACAGCTGATGTCGACTCAGATACTGGGGTTCCGATGGTAGAGTTTTCTGTGTTACAGGGAACGACACCACTTAACCCGATGTCATGGTTGGCTAGATAAGAAATAATTACTATATTTAATAATTATCCTTACATTTGTAAGGAGAGCGAGAAATTTAGTTTAAAAGAATTGAAAAACAAGAAATTATAGTTATGTCAACATCATTATTAATCATGGGAATCGGGGGGCAAGAGTTAATTGTCATTGTAGTAATATTGTTACTATTATTTGGTGGCAAGAAGATTCCCGAATTGATGCGCGGGTTGGGTAAGGGCGTTAAGGAATTTAAAGATGGCCAAAAAGAGGACTCTCCAACAGAGAAAAAAACTGAGGTAGAAGATAATAAATAAGGGAAGTTTAGATCCCATTATAGCATGGATACGATTTTGCGAGGAGCAAAATCGTATTTTGTTTTATACTCGACCTAAAGCTGAATAGGGCGAAAACCATTTTTATACTAAAACCCATTTCTAAGCGTTTAGATTATTGTTGATTTTTCAGTAGATCAATCAAACTCGGATTTAACAGTAAATTTATGATCGGAAAACAGGCGTTAATTTCATTACTAGGAGGGGTATGCTTTGTGCTGCCACTTAAGGCCCAAGAAAGCGCTGTAGAAGGTATGAAAGAAGCAGCTCAAAACTTCTTTCAAAAAAGCATCGAAAAGGAAAAACAGGAGATTTACCAATACCTAGATAGTATAAAATCTACGGGGAATAACGGACAGCAGCATTCGGAAATAACAGACGAAGATATACAGCTGGTTCGGAAATTGAAGGCAATAGAACGAGAGGTCCCACTAGACTACTCGCCTCGAGTGAAAGAGCTGGTGGCGAAATACACCTCAGACAATTATAATCCTTATATGTGTAGAATGATGGGATTAGGACAATACTATTTTCCATTGTTTGATAAAATTTTGGATGAGGTCGGTGTGCCACGCGAACTCAAATACCTTAGTGTAGTTGAATCATCCCTAAATCCGCGCGATATTTCCAGTGCAGGAGCGACAGGTTTATGGCAGTTAATGTATTACGAAGCCAAAACTTATCACCTTACAGTAGACAGTTATACCGACCAGCGTATGGATCCGATCGCCTCCAGCTATGCAATCGCAAAGATTTTAAAAGAGGCTTATGAGGAATACGGCGATTGGCTATTAGCGATAGCATCCTATAACGGCGGTAAAGGAGCTGTTAGCCGTGCAATTCAGCGCTCAGGAAAGGAGAAGGCAACTTTTTGGGATGTTGCACCTTATTTGACACAACAAACTCAAAACTATATCCCGAAATTTATCGCTATGACCTATGCGATGAAGTATGCAGATGAAAATAATATCAATGCGGCAGATACCGAACTTTCATTAAGAACGCAGATCTTGGATATCAATAAGCGGATATCATTGAACCAAATAGCAGATGCATTACAGGTGTCTAAAGAAACATTACGCGCATTAAATCCTAGTTTTAAGAAGAATGTATTAAATGGTACCGAGGATGCCCCATTGCGGTTAGTGTTACCTGTAGTGGACAAGAAAATTGCTACAGAAGAGTTGTATGCAGCACTTAATACGCCAGTCGCCCCGTCAAATGCAATCCAAAATGAAAACATAGTGCAGACCCTACTCAATGGAAAGTATAAAGTGAAAGTTGGCGAAACATTCGCTTCCATTGCTGATAAGTTTGACGTGACAGTTCAGGATATAAAATCCTGGAATAATCTGCGCGGCAATCAAATTGTTCCTGGACAAAACCTACTAATAAAAAAGAAGGATGATTTTGTAAATACAAAATTAGCCCGTAATACAGAACGATCTGCAAAGAAAAGCCAGCAGCATGTAGCCAACACCACACGTACAGCTTACTATGTCGTAAAGAAAGGCGATACATTATCTGAGATTGCAGATAAAAATGGTACTTCAGTGGGCCGGCTTAAAAGTGAAAACGATTTGAGCGGAAACCGGATAAAACCAGGTATGAAATTGAAAGTCTCAAAAAAATAACAGCATGGATTAAATTAACCATGCTGCATCCTCTTCATTGTCAAATTCTTCGAGCGTAACAGTTACGTGCTCCCGTAATATCGTAGAAAGCTTTGTACCATAGTAATCGCTAAATATTGGGAACTTATGGTGACTTCTATCAATTAATACAGCAGTTCTCATTTTTTTTAACGGTACATTCAAAAATACACCCAGCCCATAAGCTAGTGCCCTGCCACTATTGAGTACATCGTCAACAAGGATAATCGTCTTGTCTTTTGCAATGTCAACAGCTAAGTCTGTGTTTGCGCTTAATGACCTGCTGGTCTTCTTCATTGTGACCTTAATCAATAGAATCTCTTTGTCTGAAATGTCCTGCAAAATTGCTTGAAGACGTTGAGCAAATACATAGCCCCGGTCAGCAATACCTACCAATACGAGCGTTTCATCTTCAAAATTGTCTTCCAATATTTGATAGGCAATCCGAATAGATTTTTGTTTTATTTGTTCTTTATTTAAGATGAGGGTTTTCTTTGAAGACATAATAGTATTTCCAATGATTATTGGGTAAAAATAGGATATTATATTGTATAAAAAAAGTCCAAAACGAGTTAAACGCTTTGGACTTTCAGAGAGTGAATCTAATCCTATTAATTCAATTTATTATCTTTTTCTGCTTTGATTATCTCCGCAGTAAGCGTTCTATTATCTTCTGGTAAACGACCTCCATTGTAGTAATAACGTCGCCAGTATGGCTCATCTAGGTTGCTGATCATGACACCTTTACTAGAAGATGCATGTGCAAATTTATTATCTCCGATATAAACCCCTACATGGGTAATACTTCTACTTCTAATTTTGAAGAATACCAAA
Organism: Sphingobacterium sp. UBA5996; assembly: GCF_002429765.1. Classification (NCBI taxonomy): domain Bacteria; kingdom Pseudomonadati; phylum Bacteroidota; class Sphingobacteriia; order Sphingobacteriales; family Sphingobacteriaceae; genus Sphingobacterium; species Sphingobacterium sp. UBA5996. The sequence goes on along the minus strand of NZ_DJAS01000024.1, from coordinate 151,845 downwards.
TCACCAGCTTTAAGTTCATTCTTTTCGACAGTTTTTACTTGAGAGTACTGATTTCTGCTATTATACCCCAGCGATGTGTTGAACACTTTGTCGTATAATTCGTAAGAAAATTTTGAACAATCAATGCCTCTCTTTGAATCTCCTCCTAAACGGTAAGGAGTACCTAGCCATTCATAAACAAATTGATAAAGTTTGGTGTTTGTGGTTGCTGATACTGCAACTCCCATGATTTGTGAAAAGTATTCCTTCGCTAAGTTGTCAGGATCTGATTCTGGTTTGGAGTTTCTGTTGGTTTGTGCCTGCGACACTAGACATAAGCCGATAAATAGCATTGACGCTATAAATTTCTTTGTTTTCATTAAATCGCTTTTTTGTACAACATTTAACTTTTAAAAATTGAATACTGTCATCTATTTTGGACAGCACTGTTGCGAATATAATACAATAACAGTTTAAGGTCAAATTTATTTTCACGTATTTAACGAAATTTTAACAATTTTAACATCTTCAAAGATGTATTTATACTTGTTAAGAACGATTTTATCTGGTGCGTTTCCGTATTTATTAAGGACAGCACCTACGCTATTTTAGCGTACTTATGTGATGATAAAATACCACCTCAATGAGGTTACTATTGTGAATCTTAAAAAAAATATTAATTTTCTTTGGTAAAGTGATAATATTTGTTCTATATTTACAGAACATAATTAAAAGCAATGAACACAACTTCAATTATTACGTCGATTATTATTACCACCGGGATAAGACTCAGGAGGAAGTAGTTTCGTTGTATATAATTGTAGACACAATATTTAGAAGCGCTTTCCTCAAAACAGGAAAGCGCTTCTTTTTTTATCGTAAAATCATCAATCTAAACAAACAGTATAAAGTAGCATGAAAGTTTTAAAATTTGGAGGCACATCAGTCGGTACAGTAGAAAGCTTAAAGGCAGTCCTGGGCATCGTGAAAAAATCTTATGATGCAAAGGAAAAACCGTTGGTTGTGTTGTCAGCTATGTCGGGTGTGACAAATTTGCTTACGCAGTTAGCTGAGGACGCTGCAGAAGGAAAATCCTTTTCAGAGGGACTGAAATCCTTGGAAGATAGGCATTTTACAGTAGTGAAAGAACTTCTGGCTGTGAAATATCAAAATCCTGTATTTACAAAGCTGAAATTATTTTTTAATGAAATAGAAGATCTTCTTCAAGGAATTTTTGCACTAAAAGAGCTGAGCTATCAAAGCAAAGATTTGATATTAAGCTACGGCGAGCGTTGTTCGAATTATATGGTATCTAAAGTGATGGAACAATATGTTCCAGAATCATTATTTGTGGATGCTTCTCACTATGTGAAAACTGATTCGAACTTTGGTAATGCGCATTTAAATGAAACATTGACCGAGCAATTGGTGAAATCACTATACATATCACATGGCGATAAATTATTATTTGTGACGGGTTTTATCGGTAGTAACGAAAACGGTCGTATTACCACTCTAGGAAGAGGCGGTTCAGATTATACAGCAGCTATCTTCGGATCCATATTAAACGCGGCAGCTATTGAAATTTGGACAGACGTAAATGGCATGTTGACCGCGGATCCACGCATTGTAAAAAAAGCTTTTTCTTTACCTGTTTTATCATATACCGAGGCCATGGAATTGTCTTACTTTGGTGCTAAGGTGATTTATCCTCCTACCATGATCCCTGCTTTCTTGAAGAAAATTCCGATTGTTATTAGAAATACCTTTGAGCCTGATTTCTCCGGAACCGTCATTCAGTTTGATAGCGGCAAAACAGCGCTACCAATAAAAGGAATTTCCTCTATATCGGATATTTCGGTTATCAATCTAAGTGGTTCAGGCATGATCGGCAAGTCGGGCTTTAGCGGAAGGCTTTTTACTTTATTGGCTAGAGAGCAAATCAATGTTGTGTTAATTACGCAGTCATCTTCCGAACATAGCATCACATTTGCTGTAAACCCATCTGACGCCAAACGCGCGATACAATTAATCGAAGTGGAGTTTGAATTGGAGATCCAAGCCAATAAGCTCATCGTTCCAGCGATTGAAGATAACCTTTCAGTCTTGGCTATCGTTGGCGAAAATATGAAAAAGACACCTGGTATGTCCGGTCGATTATTTGCCGCGCTAGGGAGGAATGGCATTAACGTTCGCGCTATAGCACAGGGCTCATCTGAATACAATATATCTGTTATTATAGGTAAGGAAGATCTGGCGAAGGCGCTTAACGCTGTACACGACGCTTTTTTTGCTGAGCTAAAGAAAACCCTTCATGTGTTTAATATTGGTACGGGCAACATCGGCGCAACTTTATTTAAACAGCTGGAAAGTCAACATGATTTCCTACTGGATAAAAACGATATCGAAATTAAAGTCGTCGGAATTTCGAATAGCCGTAAGATGCTTTTTAATACCGAAGGTGTTGATTTAAATAATTGGTCTAATGAACTCGACAGAAATGGAACTGAATCAGACTTGGCCTTGTTTATTGAACGTATGAAGGCACTCAATCTGCCAAACTGTGTTTTTATAGATAATACCGCGAGCAAATTACCAGCTACCTATTATGAAGACATCTTTAAATCCAATATTTCGATCGTCACCTGCAATAAAATTGCGAACTCAGGTAAGTATGAGCAATATAAAACACTACGCGATACCGCTCATCGACACGGTGTGGACTTTTTTTATGAGACAAACGTAGGCGCGGGACTACCTATCGTCCGCGTACTCAAAGACTTGATGTTGAGTGGTGATCGTATTGTCAAGATAGAGGCTATTTTATCTGGAACAATCTCGTATATCTTCAACAATTTTAAAGCTGATGCTTCTTTTTATGATGTTGTTAAACAGGCACAGGAACTAGGCTATACTGAACCAGATCCAAGGGACGACTTAGGCGGTATAGATTTTATGCGTAAAATGCTCATATTAGCTAGGGATGCCGGATATCCTGTGGAAGCCGAGGACGTAGACCTGGGTTCAATACTTCCGCCGGCATGTTTGAAAGCTGAATCCGTAGATGCGTTTTACGCAGAATTGCAGCGCGAAAATGACTATTTCGAAGGCATGAAGAAGAAAGCTGAAGATGAAAATAAAGTAATACGCTACATCGGAAAATTGGAAAATGGAAAAGTATCCATTGCGATTCAGTTTGTTGATGAAAACCACCCTTTCTATGCATTATCGGGTAGTGACAATATTATATCATTTACAACAGAGCGCTATAAAGAACGTCCTTTAGTAGTAAAAGGTCCGGGGGCTGGGGCTGAAGTAACAGCTGCGGGTGTATTTGCCGATTTAGTCAATGTTGGAGCATAAAAACGATTCAAGGAAAATAACAATTACATGATGGCTAATAATTTAAATGTAGAGTATCTGAAAGATAAGATTGTAAATTTAGACAGCATGCTGTCCGAAGTTCGTGTCTTTGCACCTGCAACTGTCGCCAATATGATCTGTGGTTTTGACATACTGGGCTTTGCGGTTGAGGCGCCAGGCGACGAGGTGGTCATGCGGCGCACTACACAACCCGGGGTAACTATTCGTAAAATAACAGGCGACGATGGAAGATTGCCCCTTGATCCAGGTAAAAATACCGTTTCTGCCTGCGTTCAGTATTTATTACAGGCTCTGAATATTTCTTCAAAGGTCGGTGTGGAAATTGAATTACATAAACATATGCCTATCGGATCGGGTTTAGGTTCTAGCGCAGCCAGCACCGTGGCAGGGCTTTTTGCCATCAATGCCATGCTGGGTAACCCCTTGACAAAAGAAGAATTATTGCCATTCTGTGTCGAAGGCGAGCGCTTGGCCTGTGGTACGGGACATGCTGATAATGTGGCACCAGCACTCTATGGAGGCATAACGCTAATTCGGGGAAATGAACCTTTGGATGTGATTTCCATTCCTTCGCCTAAAGAACTCGTTGCTGCAGTCGTTTTTCCACAGGTCGATGTTCCCACACGCGACGCTAGACAACTTATTAAAGATAAAGTACTATTAAAAGACGCTGTCACCCAGTGGGGTAATATCGCGGGATTGGTAGCTGCTTTGTTCAAAGAAGATTATGATCTCCTTGCGCGAAGCATGAAAGACGTTCTTATCGAACCGACGCGAGCTATTTTAATCCCTCAATTTTATGAAATGAAAGAGATTGCTCTAAAACACGGTGCCTTAAGTTTCGGTATTTCTGGCTCTGGACCATCAGTTGTGGCAATAACACGAGACGAGAAAATAGCAGAGGATATCGCAGACAAAATTCAAACTCATCTCAAAGAAAATGAAATTGATAGTTTTGGATACGTTTCCCGTGTCAATGTAGAAGGCCCCCGAATATTAGATCAAAAGTTATTTACAGCATAGCGGTCTATCAAATCTAAGGTTAATTCATATTTACCTCTTAAAAAGATAACAAAGTGAAATATCCATGTGAAAATATCAGTTCAAATTAAAACGGGATGTTTCATATGGCCTTAAAAAAAAAGAATATTACATATGAAATTTTATAGCACAAATAATAAAACATTAGAAGTTTCCTTTAAAGATGCGGTCTTCAATTCGCTACCAGCAGACAAAGGGTTGTATATGCCGGAAGCGATCCCTCAATTGGATCCATTATTTATTAAGAATATTCAGCAGCATTCTTTACAGGAGATTGCATTTGAAGTCGCTTACACGCTCTTGAGGGATGATATTCCCAAAGAAGATTTAAAACAAATCGTGAACGACGCGATTAACTTTGATGCTCCCGTAAAATTCTTGACCGACAGCACAGCTGTGCTCGAACTTTTCCATGGACCTTCTTACGCCTTTAAGGATTTTGGTGCCCGGTTTATGAGCAGAGTGATGGGTTATTTTTCGAAGACGGATGATAAATTACTGGATGTGCTTGTTGCAACATCTGGCGATACTGGTGGAGCTGTTGCCTTGGGATTTTTGGGTGTTGAGGGAACGCGTGTAACCATCTTATACCCCAAAGGTAAAGTGTCCGAGGTTCAGGAATTACAATTGACTACGAATGGACAAAACATTCGTGCTATTGAAGTGGAAGGTACATTTGACGATTGCCAGGCATTAGTGAAACAGGCTTTCAATGATTCCGAACTGAATGCCGTCTTACGGTTGACTTCAGCTAATTCAATTAATATAGCACGATTGATCCCGCAGACATTCTATTACTTTTATGCGTATGCGCAATTAAAGTCGCAAGGAATCAATGAGGTCGTATTTACAGTACCGAGTGGTAATTTTGGTAATATTGGGGCAGGCCTATTAGCTTATAAGATGGGGCTACCTGTCAAACATTTTGTTGCGGCAACAAATGTAAATGATACCGTACCTAGATTTCTTTCATCAGGCAAATATGAACCGCTGCCTTCAGTACAAACATTGAGCAATGCAATGGATGTCGGAAACCCGAGCAACTGGGTTCGTATACTGGATATCTTTGGAGGAGATGTGGACGAATTAAAAAGTATGTTATCTTCTTATACTTTTACAGACGAAGAAACAGAAAGAGGAATGCAGAAGTTATTTGAAGAATCGAACTATATCGCCTGTCCACATACAGCAATCGCATGGCTTGGCGCTCGTGCCTATGCAAATGAGTATCCTGGTCACTATGCTTCGGTTTTCTTATCTACTGCTCATCCCTGCAAATTCCCTGATGCAATCGCTGTAGATGTGTTTGAAAAGATAGTTCTGCCTAAAGGAGCAGAAGCTTTGCAAGGAAAGGAAAAGTTAGCTGAACCTTTAAAAGTCGATTTTGAAGCATTCAAAAAATATCTAATCAACCATAATTAAATGCTGGGGGCTCCTTTCGGAGCCCTTTTTGCTTTCATTCACAAATAGCGGTTCTTTTACACGGAAGGAATAATTTAAAAAAAGTATGACGTGTTGAGAAAGAGCGAGGTTTTATCCAGAAAGTTTCGTCATGATGTCGAATTAATACGTTAATTTTGCAGTAATGAAATCAGTTTATTTGAATAAGGGTAAGGATAAAGCTGCGTGGCAATTGCATCCTTGGGTATTTTCTGGAGCAATTAAATCATTGTCCGATAAAATTGAGGATGGCGAAGTTGTTGGTGTTTACAATGCTGAACGTGAATTTATTGCCTATGGGCTATTTCACAATAGCTCGCGCGTGGCCATTCGTTTGTTAGAATGGAATCCTCAAGTGCCGATTGATGCAGCGTGGTGGCGTTCACGCGTCCAAAAGGCTGTTTCGGCACGACAGCACCTATTACAGAAAGACGTGACGAATACTGTTCGTCTAATCTTTGCTGAAGCAGATTTTCTTCCTGGACTTATTGCAGATAAATATGCAGATTTTATATCTATTCAGGTTCACGCAGTTGGACTTGAAAAAGTTAAATCAATTATTATCGACGAATTGAATGCTTTGCTACAGCCAAAAGGAATTTATGAACGTAGCGATCTGAAATCCCGTGAACATGAGGGACTACCCGACACCAATGGGCTTTTGTATGGAGAACTTCCACCAGAATTTGTTGACGTTGTCGAAAATGGTATCCATTATAAGGTGAACATTATTGATGGACAAAAATCTGGATTCTATTGCGACCAACGAGAAAACCGTCAGCTGACAGCTAACTACGTTTCTAATAAGCGAGTCCTGGATTGTTTTTGCTATTCTGGTGGCTTTACATTGAATAGTCTGAAAAACGGGGCATCAGAAGTCATTTCCGTAGATAGCTCTGCGCTGGCTATTGAAACCCTAGAAAAGAATATTGTTGAAAATGGATTTGAACCCAGTCGACATAAAGCAATATTGGCGGATGTAAACAAGCAATTACGCAAATTCATCGATGCGGGTGAAAAATTTGATATGATAGTCTTAGACCCGCCTAAGTATGCACCATCACGATCAGCCTTGGAAAGAGCATCTCGAGCTTACAAAGATCTGAACCGCCGTGGATTGATGTTGTTAAATAGTGGTGGTTTGTTAGCAACCTTTTCTTGTTCAGGCGCGATGGATATGGATACCTTCAAACAAGTGCTTGCTTGGGCAGCGTTGGATGCAGGTAAGGAAATTCAGTTTATCAGACAGTTTCATCAACCTGAGGACCATCCTGTGCGGGCCTCTTTTCCCGAAGGAGAATATCTGAAAGGATTGTTGGTCCGCGTGTTATAATTTATTACATGAAGATAATTTGGGTTGGTTTGCGAAAACCAACCTTTTTAATTTTTGAACAACGTCATGATACAAGAAAAATCGAGTAGACCTATCTTTTCTATTTTATTTGCCGTAAGCATGGTGCACCTTTTGAATGACATGATTCAGGGAGTGATACCAGCGACATATCCCTTGCTCAAAGAAGAACATCATCTGAGCTTTTCGCAGGTTGGAATGATCACAATGGTTTATCAGATAGCAGCATCAATATTCCAGCCTGTTGTGGGCTCATTTACAGACAAATATCCTGTTCCATATTCGCAGATTATCGGAATGTCTTTTTCTCTCCTTGGTATGCTTTTATTTTCAAAAGCAAACAGTTATGAATGGATCTTATGTTCAGTTTTTCTCGTTGGGGTTGGATCTTCAATTTTTCATCCCGAATCGTCTCGCGTCGCTTACATGGCGTCAGGTGGAAGAAGGAGTATGGCACAATCTATTTTTCAGATCGGCGGAAATGCGGGGACAGCTATGGCCCCAATTATTGTCGCTTTTTTGATTTTACCGAGAGGGCAGCAGGCAATCGCATGGATGTGCCTATTCACAATCATTGGCCAATTTATATCTTATTATATCGGAAGTTGGTATAAAGAAAGGCTTCGAAATACAGCTAAATCTACCAAGCGAGCGATACGCGTGCCAGATTTACCCAATGGGCGGATCGTCATGACTGTGATTATCCTCCTATTGTTGATCGTATCAAAATATTTCTATATCGCCAGTATCACAAATTACTTTCAGTTTTATACCATTAAAAAATTTGGGATTAGTGAAGTAGAAGCCCAGGTTTATCTCTTTTATTTTCTTATTGCAGTTGCTGTCGGAACCCTATTAGGAGGAGCATTCGGCGATCGATTTGGCCGAAAATATGTTATCTGGTTTTCTGTATTTGGTGTTGCACCATTTGCATTGGCTTTACCCTATGTAGGACTTACCATGACGGGGATATTGATCGTCATGATCGGATTAATTTTATCATCAGCTTTTCCAGCGATTATTGTTTATGCACAGGAGCTATTGCCGAAAAAACTAGGCATGGTTTCCGGTTTATTTTACGGCTTTGCATTTGGAATGGGCGGAATAGGATCAGCTGTGCTAGGCTGGCAGGCAGATCACACTTCTATCGAGTTTATTTATCACTTATGTTCTTATCTTCCTTTGATCGGTATTGTAGCTTATTTTCTTCCCGATCTACAAAAAACGCAATACAAAGAGATTTAAACTTGAAAATAAACAATAGCAATTGTGTCGTCTGTTAAAAATAGCGAGCGAATATCCAGTACGATATCCGCTCGCTATTTTTATTTAATGCATTCCATCCAGGCGGATGCCATCATCTGTGCCCCAGCAAGTGTGGGGTGAACTCCATCTGCCGCCCAGTAGGCACCAGGAGCATTCTTTTGAGCATTATCAAATATTTTTTGATAGGGAATTAAGATTCCCCCAAATTCTTTTGCTATTTCACGGGCAGATTCTTGATAAGCCAAGAACTTTGGATACCAAGCATCAGTAATATGGCCCACCCCTTTGACCGCAAAGGGTTCTCCAATGATCAGTTTGACATTGGGAAGCTTTTGTAGCGTCTCCTGCAATAATTGTTGATATTGGGATTTATATTCATCAACTGTAGTTTGTGCGCCCCGATCAATCGTGCGCCAAAAGTCGTTTACACCAATCAAAATGCTTAATACTGTTGGTTTAATGGCCAATGTATCTTCCTGCCAACGCTTCTGTAGGTCCGGTACACGGTTGCCACTGATACCTGTATTATAAACTTTGAGGTTCTTTGCTGGATATTTATTTAAAAGTTGACTAGCGGCCAATAAAGCGTAACCGTGACCCAGCGCACCAGTGTCATTGGCATTTCTGTTATTCCTATCCCGACCCACATCTGTAATGGAGTCGCCCTGGAATAAAATAATGTCGTCGTTATTTAAACTTATTTTTGAGGCACTGGATGTTGATTCATGGGCGAAAACTTCGTTTCCTAGTAAACTGGCGCCACTCAAAAGACCGGTGCCAATGATACTTTTCTTGATAAATGATCTGCGGTTCGTATTCATTATTAGGTTTTTGTTTATTATGAGGATTTATTATGCTTAAAGTTACATACTTTTAAGCATACTTTTCCAAACCTTTTATAAGGATATTACACGCTTTTTCGATTTCAAGTTCTGTAATCGTCAATGGCGGAGCTACACGCAGGGCTGTTTCACAATGCAGATACCAATCAATCATTACCCCATTCTCAGCACAGTACCTGCTCACATTGTAAACCTGATCAAAAGAGTGCAATTGAAGACACATCATAAGACCTAATCCGCGAATTTCTTTGATCGCAGGATGTTTGAGCTTTTCTTTGAATAAAAGAGCTTTTCTTTCTACCTGCTCAACTAAATTTTCTGTTTTGATGACTGCTAACGAAGCCAGAGCTGCTGCACAACTCACAGGATGGCCACCAAAAGTCGTGATGTGCCCAAGCATAGGATTATCTTTAATAACATCCATAACTTCCTTTGCTGCAATAAAAGCCCCCAAGGGCATACCGCCGCCTATACCTTTGGCGAGCATCAAGATATCGGGAACAATACCAAAGTGTTCAAAAGCGAAAAGACGGCCTGTCCGGCCGAAGCCAGTTTGGATCTCATCAAAGATGAGTAAGGTACCAGTTTCATCACAGCGTCTTCTGACGGCTTGCATGTAAGCGATGTCTGGCACCCGAACACCAGCTTCCCCCTGAATAGCTTCGAGTATAACTGCAGCAGTTTGTTCGGTAATCTTTGTTAGGTCTTCCAGCTCATTAAACTCGATAAAATCTATTTCGGGTAGGAGAGGAGCATACGCTTTACGATACTCGTCGTTTCCGATCAGACTGAGTGCACCCTGTGTGCTGCCATGATAGGCTTTTTTTGCAGCTATAATCTGCCTACGGCCAGTATATTTCTTTGCTATTTTCATGGAACCCTCTACCGCTTCAGTTCCGCTGTTAGTGAAGTAAACAGATTGAAAATGAGCAGGGAGCTCTGCGAGTAATTCTGTTGCAAACTGCACTTGAGGAACCTGCACAAATTCACCATAAACGGTGACATGTAAGTATTTATCCAATTGTGATTTTATGGCCTCTAACACTTTTGGATGACGATGGCCTATATTGCTGACATTAAACCCGGAGACTAAATCCATATATTCTTCTCCATTGGGGCCATAAAGGTAAACACCTTCAGCCTTTACCACTTCAACCAATCTAGGAGAGCTAGATGTTTGAGCAGTATTCATTAAAAATAATTCTCTGTTGCTTACCATGATATTACAAATGTCCGAAAATAAAAAAGAAGTCTTTAAGACTTCTTTTCTATTTTTAAGATTATTTTCTTCTATTCTGCAGGGATTTGTAAAGATGTTCCCTAAATTCTTGCTCAACTTCGAAAAATTGCGATGCTCGCGCGTTGCCAATCACTTTGGCAAATTTAGCCCGGTATTCCTTTTTGATCTCCACTTCTTTCGCATCGTACTGTAATATATCTCTCGAACCATTTCTAAAGCTGTTTTTAGGAGCACCATTTAACTTTTCTTTTCTGATATCCCAAAGTGTTTGACTATACTCATTATAGAGTGGGAAGAATTGCTGAGCCTCTCTTGGCGTCAAATCTAGTTCTTTAGTAATGTAAGCTATTTTTTCATTTTCTATAGCTTGAAATCGATTTTTGTCTTGTGCAAAGCTCAAGGCAATAGAAAATATACTAAAGAACAATGTTATCCATATGTATTTTTTCTTGAACATCATTATAAGGTATAATTTAGATAATCTTCTATTTCTTGTTTAGATAAATTGCTGCCAAATCCATTAGTAGGGAGATTAGCTTCATCAGTATATTGGGACATATATATCATATCATCACCAGACGCTGACGCTGCAAGGTAATTGATGATTTCTTGCTTAGGAATTTCAGATAAATGCTGGCTCAGTTGCTCCTCTGTGATCCCATCTGCAGCAACAACATTTTGTTGTAGATATTGATAGCCCCAGTACCCCCCCATACTCAACATGGCCGCAAAAGATGCAGCGACAGCGTAACGAGCATACCATTTTTTTGGCTTGCCTATGCGATGGATAGGTGTAACATCTTTTTCAACCTCCTGTACAGCGTTAATAATTCGATCTGACAGATTCTCAAAATAATGTTGGGGTACATCAAAATTGGTAGTACCAACAGTTTCTTTTAATTTTTCTTCAGCAATACGCGATAAAATAGTCAATTCTAAGGTTTTCTCATAGTCAATTGGCGTCAAAAATCCATCTGTAAGAACTGTATCCTTCAATTCGTGTTCAGCTATACGTGAAAAAATAGAATTTTCAAGGACGTGGTCGTAATCATGAGGCAGTGTAAAACCATCAGATGAAACTTTTTCTTTTAATGCGTCTTCTGAAATTTGGCTGAGAATAGATCCTGAAAGCTCAGAACTATAATTTTCAGGAATTTCGAAACCGTCCACTATGACTTGACTTTTTAAATTATCTTCCGCGATTTTACACACAATGACATCATAGAGATTGTCAAAATACCCTTCTGGAACCTCAAAGACGGTGTCTTTGCTTTCAACCAATTTGACTTGCGTAATTATTTTTGATTCTAGATCATTGAAATAATTTTCCGGTAAGTCAAATGGATTTTTACGCAACGATGCTGGAAGATTGTTAGGCTCCAGCCCATCATGATATGTGCCATTTTCCTTCATAGTATCTGTTAGAGCCTAATTTAGCCAAAAGGTTTAATCATTGTTGTTAAAAAAAGCCTCAATTTTTTTGACGGCTAAATGATATGAAGCTTTAAGCGCCCCAACACTCGTTCCGAGTACTTCTGAAATCTCGTCATATTTCATGTCTTCAAAATATTTCATATTGAAAACCAATTTCTGTTTCTCCGGCAAGGTCAACAGTGCCTGTTGTAATTTCATTTGAGCCTTGTCGCCGCTAAAGTAATTGCCATCAGCAAGTGTTTCTGCCAAATAAGCAGTCGTGTCGTCATCCAACGACACGTTCTGCTTTTGTTTTTTCTTATTTAAGAAGGTGATACATTCATTCGTTGCAATGCGATAAAGCCAAGTATATAGTTGCGAGTCTTCTCGGAAGTTTCCAAGATTCTTCCATACTTTCACAAAGATATCCTGCACAACATCGTCCGCATCGTCATGATCGATGACCATTCTTCGCACATGCCAATAAATCTTCTGTTGATATTTCTTCAACAATAAACGGAAAGCTTCTTCTCGCGTACTTTCTTCAGCGAACTTTGCTATAATTAAAGCGTCATCCATATATTGACCTGCGTAGTATTGTTATTTTCTTTTGATTACTTTTTGAGCCGCTGCAACAATAGCTGCTGCATTCAAACCATATTTCTCCATCAACTGAGCAGGAGTACCTGATTCCCCAAAACTATCATTGACAGCAACATACTCTTGCGGAGTAGGTAACTCTCTTGTTAATACCTGAGCCACGCTATCACCTAAACCACCAAGACGATTATGCTCTTCTGCCGTTACCACACATTTCGTTTTGGCAACAGATTTCAAAATAGCCTCCTCATCCAAAGGTTTGATTGTATGGATATTGATAATCTCGGCGTTAATACCTAATTCTGCCAATTTTTCCCCAGCTTGTATAGCTTCCCACACTAAGTGACCCGTAGCAATAATGGAAACATCTGTTCCTTCATTTAATAACACCGCCTTACCAATAACAAATTCTTGATCAGCAGGGGTAAAGTTAGGAACAACAGGACGGCCAAAACGCAAATAAACTGGACCTTCATATTTAGCTACTGCAATAGTAGCCGCTTTTGTTTGATTAAAATCGCAAGGATTGATCACCGTCATTCCTGGTAGCATTTTCATCAAACCAATATCTTCTAAGATTTGGTGAGTTGCACCATCTTCACCCAATGTCAAACCCGCGTGCGATGCAGCAATTTTTACATTTTTGTCAGAGTATGCAATCGATTGGCGAATTTGATCGTAAACACGGCCAGTAGAGAAATTCGCGAACGTACCCGTGAATGGGATTTTACCGCCGATAGTCAACCCGGCTGCAATACCCATCATATTTGCTTCCGCAATACCGATTTGGAAAAAGCGCTCTGGAAACTCTTTAATAAAATCGTTCATTTTTAACGAACCGATCAAATCAGCACATAATGCAACCACATTTTCATCTTGCTTTCCCGCTTCCAATAAGCCCGCTCCGAATCCTGAACGTGTATCTTTTGACTCTGTATAAGTATATTTTTTCATTCTAGTAATCTCCTAAAGTTTCTGTAAGCTGATTCAACGCCGACGCCAATTGTTCGTCACTTGGAGCAACACCATGCCATTTGTGAGAGCCCATCATAAAATCAACACCACTGCCCATTTCGGTATGCATTAGGATGATGACAGGTTTACCCTTTCCTGTACGTGACTTGGCTTCTGCCAAACCAGCTACCACAGCGTTCATATCATTGCCTTTCGCAATTTCCATCACATCCCAGCCGAACGCTTCCCATTTTGCACGAAGATCACCAAGAGATAATACTTGATCCGTAGATCCGTCAATTTGCGCTTTGTTGTAGTCAACAGTAGCGATCAGATTGTCTATTTTGTTGTGTGGTGCATACATTGCAGCTTCCCAAACTTGGCCCTCCTGCAATTCACCATCACCCATTAATACATAAACTAGATTATTGTCTTTATTCAATTTTTTTGCCTGTGCGGCACCAATTGCAACAGATAATCCTTGGCCCAAAGATCCCGAAGCAATACGAATGCCCGGAAGGCCCTCGTGTGTTGTAGGGTGACCCTGAAGTCTGGAATTGATTTTTCTGAACGTTGCTAATTCGCTCACTTCAAAATATCCCGCATGTGCCAATGTACTATAAAATACAGGAGAGATGTGTCCATTTGACAGGAAGAATAGATCTTCTCCTTTTCCATCCATGTCAAAGGAAGGATTGCGTTTCATTGCATTGAAATAAAGCGCCACAAAGTAATCTGTACAACCTAACGAACCACCTGGGTGTCCTGATTGACAAGCGTGTACCATACGTACGATATCACGTCTTACCTGTGATGCAATTTGTTCTAGTTTGATAATATCTGCACTCATTTTTTTTGTTGGTTTCACAATTGGTCGTAAAGTTAACTATTTTTAAGCTAGATGCTTGTTAAAAAATGAATTTATATTGACTTATGCCCGAATATCAAGCCGCTTCAGAAGAAGGTTCGCAGGATAGCAATCAAAAAATGCTAGTGAAACCGAGGAGTTTTGCCTACCTGACTAGTACTTTGATACGCTGGATATTTTCAGACCTTTTACATTACCGGACATAAAAAAAGGATTCAGCACTACTAATTGCCGAATCCTTTTTATTATAAATGTGAAGCTAAGATTACATGGCTTCAGCAACAACTTCAGTCACTTCCGGAACCATGCGCTTCAACAATCCTTCAATGCCTGCTTTTAAAGTAATTGTCGATGATGGACAACCACTACAAGAACCCTTTAGTTCAACCGTTACCACACCTTCATTAAATGATTTATAATGTATGGCACCCCCATCCTGTTCAACAGCAGGTCGTACATAATCGTGTAAAACTTGTTGTATCTTTACTTCAGTTTCGGTGCCCTCAAAATTCACTTCTGTGTCGTGGTGTACCGTTTTTACAGCAAGTTCAGACTCTACAGCCCCTTTTACAAAATCTTTCAACAAAGCTTCGATGTCTTCCCATTCCGCATCTTCCGTTTTGGTGATAGTTACGAAGTTACTCGCGAAAAATACGCCATTTACAAAATTAAATTTGAACAATTCAAGTGCAAACGGTGAATCTTGTGCTGCTTCTTTATTTGGAAAATCCACACTACCGTTGATCAATAACTTATTGACCAAGAATTTCATGGTAGAAGGGTTGGGTGTAGATTCTGTATATACGTTAATCGTAGCCATGTATTATCTATTTTTTTATTCCAAGCAAATATATATCAAAAGGAGCTTTATTAAGGTCATTTATAAGTAAAAGCTTATAAAGTGACACCCGTGTAGTTAGCAGGACTGATCGCTTTGAGTTCTGCTTTGACTTTATCGGAAACATGTAGCTGATCGACAAACGCTGCGATTGTCTCTTTCGTTACCCGCGTGTTTGTACGTGTAAGATCTTTCAGCGCTTCGTACGGTTTTGGATAGCCTTCTCTTCTTAATATGGTTTGTAATGCTTCGGCAACTACAGCCCAGTTATTTTCAAGGTCATCAGCCAATGCCTGTTCGTTTAAAATCAATTTACGTAAACCTCTTAATGTCGATTTAACGGCAATTAGCGTGTGCGCAAATGGAACACCAATATTACGTAAAACCGTCGAATCTGTTAAATCACGCTGAAGACGTGAAATCGGTAATTTAGCGGAGAGATGCTCGAAAATAGCATTTGCAATGCCCAAATTTCCTTCTGCATTTTCAAAGTCAATTGGATTGACCTTATGGGGCATAGCGGATGAACCGATCTGTCCGGCAGTGATTTTTTGTTTAAAATAATCCATCGAAATATAAGTCCAGATATCGCGGCATAAATCGATTAGGATATTGTTTATGCGTTTTAAAGCATCACAGCTTGCCGCAAAGTTATCGTAATGTTCAATTTGCGTTGTGGTTTGAGAACGGTCTAAACCCAAGATATTGTTGACAAAATTATTTCCAAAATTGATCCAATTGGTTTCCGGATAAGCAACCTGATGCGCATTGAAATTACCTGTTGCACCACCAAATTTGGCGGAATATGGAACTTGATTGAGTAGTTGTAACTGTCGCTCTATTCGTTCGATAAAAACATAGAACTCTTTGCCCAATCGAGTTGGAGACGCAGGCTGTCCATGTGTACGGGCCAACATCGGAATGCCCGACCATGACGTCGCTAATGATTTTAATTCATGAAGCAGCTCGTCAATCGCTGGCGAGTAACTTTTTTTAATGGCTTCTTTCCAAGAAAGCGGAATAGCTGTATTATTGATATCTTGCGATGTTAAACCAAAATGAATGAATTCAAGGTAGTCCTGTAGCCCTAATTTTTCAAATTGATCTTTTAGAAAATATTCAACCGCTTTAACATCATGGTTCGTAACTTTCTCTGTGTCTTTGATCCAAATGGCATCTTCCTCGGAAAAATTTCTATAAATATCACGCAATTTCTCATTTAGACTTTTGTCAAATTGTTGCAATTGGGCAATACCTGATTCACATAATGCAATAAAATATTCCACTTCCACGCGTACGCGATATTTTATTAAAGCAAATTCAGAAAAAAATGCTGAAAGTTCATGAGTGTTATTGTAATAGCGTCCGTCGATAGGAGTAACTGCTGTTAAAGATGATAAAGCCATAGATTGAATGATTTTTTGGCAAAGGTAAAAAAATGCTTGGAGCTTAGCAATTTAATTGGCGCAGATATAAAAAAAGCCTCCTTGGTGAAGGAAGCTTTTTTATAAGGTCTAAATTATATTTCAGAAAATTAGTGAGCAGCTTTAGTTGAATCAACTTTAGCCTCAGCTGAATCTACAGCAGTTTTTGCTGAATCCAATTGTGTGTTAGCTGAATCTAAAGCAACATTAGCTGAATCAGTAGCAGCGTCAGTTGTTTTACCAGTTTCACCACATGATGCGAAAGCTAATGTTAAAGCTAAACCTAAGAAACCGAATTTGAATGCGTTTTTCATTTTATTAAAATTAAATATTTTTAAATCTTGTTATTTAGGGGTTAATACCGATAAATTAAAAAGGTAACCCCAGATTTTTCTCTTTTTGAAAAAAGAAAGACCTTTTGTTAAAAAAGGCCTTCCAAAAGCTTTATTCAGTCCTAAATTATTTTTTAGTAGCAGCTGAATCAACTTTAGCAGCAGCAGAATCAACTTTAACAGCAGCTGAATCTACGTGGTTAGCAGCTGAATCCAAAGTGTTAGCAGCTGAATCAACTAAAGCAGAAGCTGAATCTGCAGCACCTTCAGATTTTTTCTCTGAATTGTTACAAGATGCGAAAGCTACAGTTAAAGCTAAACCTAAGAAACCGAATTTTAATGCGTTTTTCATTTTCTAATTTTCTAATTTAAATTGAAATAATTTTCTTTTTCATCTGTTAATACACGTAACTAAAAAAGGTAACCCAAAAAATATATTTTTTTTAAAAATTTATATAAAAGTTTGTTTATCAAAGTTTTATTTTTTTTAGCAAGACGTGTATCTTAGGCTTTCGACTGCGCTATCCTTTAGCGTTACAAGGGTTAAGTAAGGCAATCGCTAGGTGGATCTTGTCTATTTGTTGTGCATAAGTTGTGTGCCGCCTCTAACTCGACAAATGTATCGGTCCAACTGTTATTAAATAGCAAACAATTTTCGGTTATTTTTCTTATTTTGAGAAGTACGCACTTTAAAAAAAATACACATATGTTTGATAAAGTTAAGAATATAATGGATTTGGCAAAATCGATAGACTTTGCCAAATTGGAAGAAATAGCAAAAAAAGTGGATTTGGGAGCAGTTATGGATGCTGTATCAAAAATGGATGATAAACAGCTGCATGGTTTAATGAAAATGCTGAATTCCGGAAAGGAAAAGCGAGAATTGCCTCCTATTAATGGTGATTTCTATGCGATGGACAGTAAATTAAACGATACAGACCGCGCTTTACAATTGAAGGTGAGAGAATTTATGGAGACCGAAGTCAAACCAATAGTTAATAAATATTGGTTGAGAGATGAATTTCCTTTTGAAATCGTACCCAAACTGGCGGCTTTAAATATTTGTGGATATACATACAATGGGTATGGATGTATGGGCGGAAGTTCTTTGATGGAAGGAATTATAGCGGCTGAGATAGCACGTGTGGATGCTTCTGTAGCAACATTCTTTGGCGTACAGAGTGGTTTGGCAATGGGGTCAATCTATCTTTGCGGATCTGAAGAACAAAAGCAAGAGTGGTTGCCCAAGATGCAACAGATGCAGGTGATAGGTGCTTTTGGATTAACAGAACCTGAAGTGGGCTCGGGGGCTGCAGGCGGATTGACGACAACTTGTAAAAAAACAACCGATGGTTGGGTTTTGAATGGTCAGAAAAAATGGATCGGAAATTCTACTTTTTCCGATATTACAATTATATGGGCTAGGGATCTCGATGATGGAGAAGTCAAAGGTTTTATTGTAAGGAAGGATAACCCGGGTTTTTCTGTCGAAAAGATCAAGGATAAGATGGCGTTGCGTATTGTGCAGAATGGCCTCATTACTTTAAATCATTGTATCATTCCTGAAAGTGACCGTTTACAAAAGGCAGATTCCTTTAAAGATACAGGTAAGGTTCTTCAGATGACGCGGGCCGGGGTCGCCTGGATGGCTGTGGGCTGTGCTAGAGGAGCCTATGAAAATGCATTGGATTATACCCGAAAAAGGAAACAGTTTGGTAAGCCAATCGCCTCTTTTCAGCTTATTCAGAATCACCTGGTTGAAATGTTATCCAATTTGACCGCTATGCAAACGCTAGTCTTTAGGCTATCTGAACTTCAGGATAAAGGTGAGCTAAGAGATGAACATGCTTCGCTGGCAAAAGTGTTTTGTTCTTTGCGTACGAGAGATATTGTTTCCAAAGCCCGTGAAGTCATGGGGGGCAATGGCATTTTGTTAGAGTATAATGTCGCGCGATTTCTGGCGGATGCAGAAGCAATTTATTCCTATGAGGGTACAAAGGAGATTAATTCCCTCATTGTTGGTCGAAGTATAACTGGATTTAGTGCTTTCGTGTAGCTGCTTTCCGGCTAACTTTTCGTTTCTTGATGTCGAGAATTACTAAAAAGGACTTTGTTAAACAACAAAGCCCTTTTTAGCTGAATTAAACGCAAACTGAACTTGACTATTTGCGTTTAAACCGCATAATGGCGATATCGCCCATGATAAATGTTAGGGTATTCTCGCTGATACTGTACGTGTTCACCTTTTCTAAGGTAGAGAAAAAAGTTGCTTCGCCATTCCCTTCGCAAGCCATTTTTGTTGACATAATGGGGCCGAAATTAATACTATTTCCATTGGTTTTGAACGTCATATTATAGTTGTTACAGCTACTATTGCCATTTACCTTTCCGCTGACCGCGTCAAATATCATTGTTGGTTTACGGTCGGGATATAGACCCTCGAAAGCAATGCGTGCGCCCGATATATAATCAAGCTCCCAAGTTCCAGAAAGTTGCTGCTTATCGTCCTGGATCAACTTAAATTTTGCCAATGGAGCCATTTTAGCTTTGTTCAGGCTAAGAATACCATTGTTGACAGTGTAATTGTCTGCAGCGATCAAGTTTTTTGACAGCGCTTGTTCGATAGACATATCCGGACAGGCCATCATAGTTGACATTCCCTGAGCAAATTTAATTTTTCCATTTTTGGATAGTATTAAATCTCCTCCGATGCCATTGCAGCCCCCACTTGCACTGTAGCGTTTTTCCTCCAGTTGCAGATAGGGCATTTTACCATTGATTTGATCCGCTACGGCCTGCCCATTGATTTCAATTAATTGCCACTTTTTTCCAACGACAGTTGATGTCGAACTGTTTTCACTTTGATCAGTCGACTTCTTGTTGACGACAGAACAACTACCAAGACCAATACTTAAGATGGCCAATATTGCGATGTTTTTAAAGTTCATATTTTAAATTTTAACCTATTAACATCCCTTTTAACGTTTGGTTTGGCAAAGTGCTACAAAAGTTTACAAACAAATAAGGCTTCCAATCTGGAAGCCTTATTTATCAATCGAATAAATGTTACTATTTATTTTTATTTTGTTGTGCCTGCTGTTGAGCACGCATCATTTCTTCCATTTTAGCCTGGAAGCTTGATTTTTTTTCTGCTTTTGGATTCTTTTTGTTCTCCTCCAATTTAGCTAATATTTTCTCATCATTCACCATGGTGCGGATTACCAATTGCGTCAAGAATGTAAATAAAGCACTCAAGAAGTAATAGTAGTTCAAACCAGCCGGGAAGCTGTTCAACACAAAGAAGAAAATCAACGGCATGATATAGCCCATGTATTTCATCTGACCTGTAGCGCCGGATGTAGCATTGTTATACCAAGTGGTCAACAACGTTGTTAACGTCATCAGGATACACATCAAAGAAATGTGGTTAAACGATCCAAAGATGGGAGCAAATGTGAATAACGTATCATAGGTTGACATGTCCTTCATAAACAAGAAACTCTGTCCTCTCAATTCAAACAAATTTGGGAAGAAATAGAAGAATGCAATTGTAAAAGGCATTTGTAATACGAGGGGAAGGCATCCACCAAGAGGATTGACACCGACCTGTTTGTACAATTTCATTTGCTCCTGTTGCATCAACATTTGGTTGTCTTCGCCGACTTTTGCTTTGATCTCGTCCAGCTGCGGTTTTAATACGCGCATTTTGGCCATAGAAACATAGGATTTGTAGGTCATTGGCGAAAGGATCAATTTCAACATCAGCGTCAATAAGAGTATCACGATACCGTAGCTCATATGGAAACCATCCAGGAAGTTGAATACCGGTACCGTAATCCATTGGTTGATCCAACGCATAGGGCCCCAGCCCATATTGATGATCGATTGATAATCATTACCCTCCGCTTTCAGCACATTGTATTGGTTCGGGCCAAAGAAGAAGTTCAACGAATAGCTATTGTCCTTATGGTTATCAAATGCTAATTCCGCGTTCGTATTGTAAAACTTGATGACATCCGTTTCAGTCGCATGTTTTACATCCACTTTAGCATTCACAAAACCATCTTTCGCGTTCAAGATACTAGAAAAGTAATGTTGCTTAAAAGCAATCCATTCCACTTTTTTCTCCAATGCTTCGTCAGCGTCTTTTGATTCTGAAAGATGATCTACCTTATTGTCTTCTTTATAGTAAAGGGTAGATTTTTGTCTTTCAGACTCTATATTTTGTTCCTTTTGTCTTAACGTGGTATTCCAGTTAAGGGTCAACGTTTTTTGACTTTGTGGAACTAAATTATGTATCCCTTTTGTATGGATGTCCAGCGCTACATTATAACCTTTGCCGGCAATAGAGTATATATATTCAATGTATTGGTCGGCATTGTAATTTAGTCTGAATTTTACCGATTGTTTTCCTTCACCAGAAACTTGGATATCCGAAGATTCTGTATTGAAGTACAAATCGTTTGTTGCCACGTTTTGACCCGCTGCATTAAACAGAAAACCAAATTTATTGTCCTCACCTTCAAAAAGCATCAACGGTTTTCCATTGAAATTCTTTTCACCTTTTAGTTCGACAGATTTAACTTTACCGCCTTTCGTGCTGATCTTGGCAATGATTTTTTCATTTTCAATCGTGATGACTTTCTCGGTTCCAAATTTCGTGGCACCAAAAGGCTTTTTCAGTTCCGCCGAATCAGCAATCACTGCTGTTTGTGCTGTTTTGGCTTTCGCGGTAGAGTCACTTTCAGCAGGAAGTCCTTTTTCTGTACGCGCTTTAGCCTCTTGTCGCGCTTGTTCTTGTTTGATTTCTGATTCTGAAGGCTTCATCAGGTAAAATGAACCAGTGATGATAGCAAACATCAGGACCAAACCAATTAGGGTATTTCTATCCATTTTTAATAATTAAACTTAATTAATTGTATCCTTCTATTACTACTTTGATTTCTTGTTGGCCAAAGCAGCGGCTACAAAGCTAACAAAAAGTGGGTGAGGATTTGCAACTGTTGACTTTAATTCTGGATGAAATTGTCCGGCAACGAAAAATGGATGGTTTTTCAGTTCCACAATTTCTACCAATCCAGTCTCTGGATTGAAGCCTGAAGCAATCATTCCGGCCGCTTCATATTGCTTCAAATAGTCGTTGTTAAATTCATAACGGTGACGGTGTCTTTCAGAAATTTTTGTTTTGCCATAGATTGCAAAGGCTTTAGTTCCTTTTTTAATTTCACAATCGTAAGCGCCCAAACGCATGGTACCACCCATATTGGTGATGTTTTTTTGCTCCTCCATCAGATTGATAACCGGATTAGTCGTGTTGGCATCCATCTCAAAACTGTTGGCATCTTTCAGTCCCAATACGTTTCTTCCGAATTCAATTACTGAACATTGCATACCTAAACAGATCCCAAAGAAAGGAATATTATTTTCACGAACATATTGGATAGCATTTAACTTACCATCCAAACCGCGTTCACCGAATCCCGGAGCAACCAACACGCCGTCCATTCCTTTTAGCTTTTCAGCAACATTTTCTTTTGTAACACTTTCGGCAGCAATGTAACTCACTTTTACCTTACACTCATTTGTAGCACCTGCATGGATAAATCCTTCAGTAATGGATTTATACGCATCTGGAAGTTCAACATATTTCCCAATCAATGCAATATTAATTTCATTTGTCGGGTTTTTAAGCTTACCTAAAAAGTTTTTCCAGTTTTCCAGATCAGGCTCATTTTTGTTGGAAAGTTTCAGTTTTGTTAATGCCGTTTTATCCAAGTTCTCCTTCAGCATCAGTAAAGGCACATCATAAATTGTAGAAGCATCGATGGATTCGACTACTGCATTGATATTGACATTACAGAATTGTGCTAATTTTTTACGGATTTCCTGAGATAATTTATGTTCTGTACGACAAACAAGAATATCAGGTTGTACCCCATATTCCAATAATGTTTTAACAGAATGTTGAGTAGGTTTTGTTTTCAGCTCGCCAGCAGCAGCCAAATATGGAACCAAAGTCAAATGGATAACCAACGAATTATTGGCTCCCAATTCCCAACGGAGTTGTCTTACTGCTTCCACGAAGGGTAAAGATTCAATATCACCAACAGTTCCTCCTAATTCGGTGATCACAATATCATATTGACCAGACTCTCCCAGCAATTGCATTCTGCGTTTTATCTCATCTGTGATATGCGGAATTACTTGAACGGTTTTTCCTAAATATGCACCTTCACGTTCCTGTTGGATAACGTGTTGATAGATGCGGCCTGTTGTGACATTGTTTGCTTGTGAGGTAGGGACATTCAAGAAACGCTCGTAATGACCCAAGTCAAGGTCAGTTTCGGCACCATCTTCAGTCACATAACATTCACCATGTTCATATGGATTTAATGTTCCTGGATCAATGTTAATGTAAGGGTCAAATTTTTGAATGGTAACTTTATAGCCACGCGCTTGGAGAAGTTTAGCAAGGGAGGCAGCAATAATACCTTTCCCCAACGACGAAGTAACGCCGCCCGTAACAAAAATATATTTAGTCATAACAATTAAAGGATTTTCAATTTTATGTGGCCAAAATGACCAATAATAGTTGCTTTATGTACGGGATACAAAGGTAGCAATTATTATTAAAAATTAGCATTGAAGATTGCTCTAATAATTAAATTAAAAATAAATATTACCCCGGCTATCTATCGTTGTCTTTAATGTAGGCTTTGTTTTTGACTTGATTTCAACACGATAGAAATTATTACTATTTGAAAATATGATGCCATATTTTTTTCGCTCATTCAGAATTTCGGGATATAGTTTGCTCAATTCCAGAACAGACGTCGCATAGCGTTTTTTATCGTTTCTATAAATTTGTTGTAAATAAGAAATATTCCAGGCCATTTTTTCAAGAGATAAGAATTGCTCGTCGATAAATAGCTGATTTGAACTATCGATAAATTTGATATGCCCCCATCGTTCCGGATAGTGCATGTTAACAAGCCCAATAGGAGACCATACCCAGTTCTCCTCGGCAAGATTCTTTCCAGTATTGTCTTTTTTCTTGCTATAAGTTGTTCCCGTATTTTCATAAAGCCATTGAACTCGGGAGAAATTTATCTTCCAGATTTCATTGGCCTTAATCTGATCTCCTTCGCCAAAGTATTTCAGACTCTTAACCGGTATTTTCATTTCCACCGTCCAATATTCATCCTTATCTTTCGGGTTGTTGATTGTGCCTGCATGATAAACGGCGCTTTCAATATCTTTTGTGTCCCAATTTAGATTAGCCCTGCCGCCAAAGCGATACGGTTTAGTCATCAAAAGATCCATGACCGTATTTAAAGCATTTACTTCAATCTCTATATATTCCGGAGATAGTAAATTTGGCTTAAGAAAAACTTCAAAGTCATTGTCGTGATAAATGATGGTGTCCTTTTGTTTTAAATATCCTTTAATATGAGGCTCTTCAAGCTTAGCAAATAAGTATAGGTTTTCTTTGTCCCAAAGCATCTTGACTTTTGTGTCAAATATGGGATGAGGTTTTTGCAATCCCTCAATATCCTTAAATGAATCTGTCCATACGGCTTTAGACCACGAATCTTCATTGTCTTTTCCATCTATAGTAATAACATCAGTTATTGGCTGCACATAGTACACTTGAGGCTGCGGCTGTAGTTGAAGAAATTCATTCATATTCCGCTGTGCGAAAGCAAAGTTCGGATAGATAATAAAAATAAGGATAAAAGCGATAGTTCTCATCGATATATAGTTTAATTATTCGTGCCAAAAATAAAGTGAAGACAATACGGTATTAAAAGTAAGTAAAATGTTTTAGCGCGGCAAAAAGAGGGGACTATTTTAAACAGCAAGATATAATTATCCTAAATTTATTACAGAAGGAAGTTGGTAATATGGCTTGGGGGGTAAAAAGGAAATCTATAGTCCATAAAAAAAGGCTTTGAATGATTTCAAAGCCTTTTTTTATGCCGTGGTAGTCGTAATTAGATTCTTTTCGATTTAATACGAGCAGCTTTACCAGTAAGGCCGCGTAAATAGAATAATTTCGCGCGACGAACTTTACCGTAGCTGTTTACTACAATTTTTTCAATGTTTGGTGAGTTTACAGGGAAAATACGTTCAACACCTACACCGTTTGAGATTTTACGAACGGTAAAAGTAGCGTTAGCACCTTCGCTGTTTAATTGAATTACTACACCTTGGTACACCTGTACACGCTCTTTATTTCCTTCGCGAATTTTATAATGAACGCTGATGGTATCTCCAGCTTTGAAAGCGGGAATTTCATTCTTTACTACCGCTTGTTCTTCTACAAATTTTACTAAATCCATGATTTCGAGTAATTATTAACGATTTATATCCTGTAAAAATCGGAATGCAATATTACGACTTATTTTCTGAATATAAAAATACTTTTTTAAAAAACTATTGACTGATATTCAAATCGGATGCAAAGATATGAAAATGAATTGGATAATTTAAAGATATTTTGAATATTCCTTTGGCTGTTATTTAGGTGGGGTTTTCGACGGGTAAATGCTAGAGAATATATTGTTGTTGTAAAAATAGTATGCAATTAATCAGTTGGTTAGTGATTATTTTTTGGTCGACTGTTGACAAAGTCAAAAAATGATTAGATATTTGTGCCACACAAAACAAAGGTGATACCTTTTCGGGGTGTAGCGTAGCCCGGTATCGCGCCACATTTGGGATGTGGAGGTCGTAGGTTCGAATCCTGCCACCCCGACTTAAAAGCTCGATGAATGTCGAGCTTTTTTTGTTTTGTCTATTATTCGTCTCGTAAACTATTTACAGGATTGGCTATCGCTATTCGGATGGCTTGCCATCCTACCGTAATCAGAGCGATCGCTATCGTCACAGTTCCCGCGAGCAAAAAGAGCCACCATGGAATAGTAATGCGGTAAGCAAAGTCCTCCAGCCATTTATTCATGATCAGCCAGGCAGTTGGTGCCGCGATAAGTAAAGCAATTAGTACGGGTTTCAGAAAATCTTTTGACAACAATGCTGTAACGCCGGATACCGAGGCGCCAAGCACCTTACGTATTCCAATCTCTTTATTTCTTTTGGTAGCCGTAAATGAAGCTAGGCCGTATAGGCCGAGACAGGCTATAAATATGGCTAATCCCGCAAAAAGACTAAGAATGCGCTGTTGCCTGAGGTCGGTTTTGTAGAGGGTGTCAAACTTTTGGTCCAAAAAGCTATATTCAAAAGGGTATAAGGGAGCTGATTTAGCCAATGCCTTTTTAATAGTATTTAGCGCCGCAGGGAAATCCTTTGTGTTCAATCTCAGAAGCGCTACCCTTAGGTCATCGGAAGGAGAAATCACGAGTGCATCCATGTTTTCTTTTAGGGATAGAAAGTTGAAGTCGTCCACTACGCCGATGATTGTTCGTGGAGATTGGTCACGGATCGTATTTTTTATCCATTTTCCAACGGCCTGTTCTGGAGTATATCCGAGCATTGATGCTGCAGTACGATTAACTAATACGGCGCTAGCGGAGTCTGTTGGATATTGCGCCGAGAAGTTACGGCCGGCAATTATTTTGAGTTTTAAGGTGCTTACGTAATCAAAATCAGTGAATTCAGTTCTGGATTTCCACTTCTCACCGATTTTTCTCTCTACTTCAAATGTGTGGCTATCGAAAAAGCCGCCTGGTTCGCCAGACATAAAGGAGACCGATGCAATGTCGCTGCTCGCGGATAGTTCATTTTTGAATGTACGTAGGTTGTTATATAGTTCTTCATTGTCAATAGGGATAACGACGGTCTGTTGGTCGTCGTATCCAAGCCCCATTTCTTTTACATATTTCATCTGCTTGGTAATAATCATTGTACCTATGATAAGCAGAATGGAGATGCTGAACTGCACCACAACTAACGTATGGCGAAACAGCGTTCCTCCTTTACCTATGCGTAATTTCCCTTTTAATGCTTGTGTAGGGGAAAAGGTCGAAAGGTATAATGCAGGATAGCTGCCTGCTAATAAGCCTACAATAACGATAAGCGCCAGTAGAAAAATATAGATGGGCCACCAATTCCAGGGAACTGTCAGCGTGTATCCCAAGAGCTGATTGTATATGGGCATTAATAGTTGTAGCAGGCAGATGGCGAGCAAACAGGATATTGCAGTTAGTAAAATAGACTCTCCGATAAACTGTCCCATTAATTGAATACGTTGTGCTCCGAGCACCTTCCGTAAGCCGACTTCTTTTGATCGGTCAACCGCACGTATCGTTGAAAGATTCATGAAGTTGATGCAGGCGATAACCAATATGAGTATGGCGATCGATAAAAAGATGTAAATGACTTTTTTGTCACCATGTTTTGCACTGTCAAATGCGCTGTGTGGCTCAAGATATACGTCTTTCAGCGGGGTGAGCGCTAGATCAAAATGAATTCCCATATTTGTGGAAACCGCTTTCATATGCCTGTCCATAAAAGAGGGGAGTTGATTTTCAAGTTTTTGGGCGTTTTTATTTTCGTTGAGTAGGATATAAGTAAATAAGTTGTTGTTTTCCCATGCTTTGAACGGTTCGGTATTGATATAGTTGGATAATGGAATGACCAAATCAAAATCTAAGTGAGAGTTGACCGGAAGATCTTTTGCAATCCCTGTAACGGTGAGTTGTTTGCTTTTATCCAACTGGAGTATTTTGCCAATTGGATTGTCATTTCCAAAATATTTTCTCGCTGTTTTTTCTGTTAATACTACACTTGTTGGGTTTTTCAAAACAGTCGTTGGATTTCCTTTGAGCAGGGGAAAGCTAAAGAGTTCAAAGAAATCAGCATCAGCAATAAAGAGTTTTTTTTCATTGAACGTAATGCTATCAAAAGCGAATAGTCCATTGGCGGGCATGACTCGTACAGCCTTTTTGATTTCATCCGGATAATCGGTTAATAGGGCAGGAGCATATGGGGCAGATAAATAAGGTGCACGATCTTTGCTATTGTCGAAACCGCGCATGAGGCGATAAATGCGGTCACCCTGGCTGTGAAATTTGTCAAAACTAAACTGATTGGCAATAAATAGGAATATCATAGCACAGACCGTGATCCCTATCGTTAAACCAAGAATATTGATAAAGGAGAAGACCTTGTTTTTCATCAGGTTCCGCCATGCGATTTGTAAATAATTCTTTATCATACTTTTCGTTATATGTGTTCATTTTGATCTTCTGATAATCAATAGCTTTGAATAATATTTTAATCTACAGACTCTTAAAAATATTAATTTCGGTCAGTTTCAAAAGAACTGCCAAATCAATAAATATCTAGTAGTGAATGAATTACATTTTTTTTTAATGATTTAAGTGTTTGGATATGAACACCTGATGTTCATATCCGAACATGTTAGGTGCTGAAATAAAAGCGAGTTATCGGAGACGTGCTGTAAATGGAAAAGACGGTTGTGAGTAAGAATATGTCGCAATGAAACAACAGGTTAGTTTTATTTTGTGCATTTCATTTGCAAATAAATTGTAAGAAGCGTATATTTGTGCACACAAAACAAAGGTGATACCTTTTCGGGGTGTAGCGTAGCCCGGTATCGCGCCACATTTGGGATGTGGAGGTCGTAGGTTCGAATCCTGCCACCCCGACTATAAAAAGCTCTAACGAAAGTTAGGGCTTTTTTTGTTTCGGGACAGGGTGAAGATCTCGGGTCTTTAAGATACGCTATTGCTCAATCTTTAGAACATTTAACCGGTCCTGCCGTTTAAGCTACCACTATTTTAATCGTTTGCTTGTGTATTTATTCTACAAGTTAGGGGGGTGTTATATTAGTTTTTATACCGAAATTGATTGAGGCATTAAATCTTTCATAAATTATTTTACAATAAATCAGTTTGTTAAGTGTTTTATGAAGAATATTCTTGAAAGATAGCTATATTTAATGTACTTTTGTGCCACACAAAACAAAGGTGATACCTTTTTCGGGGTGTAGCGTAGCCCGGTATCGCGCCACATTTGGGATGTGGAGGTCGTAGGTTCGAATCCTGCCACCCCGACTAAGAGAGCTCTAACGAAAGTTAGGGCTTTTTTTATATCTATTTTTAACATAATATCTTTGTAAACCCGATGTTAAACAGATAAATTGCTTTAAATTTACTGTCAATTCGAATATAAACATAAATAATATGAACAGAAAAGCGGCATTTCTTTTAGGAATTTTGGCCTCTTGTGCATTACCGCAAGTAACCTTTGCTACACATTCAGTTGGAGAGTCTTTCCATTATCAACAAGATGTAGAGGGTAAAGAGCTGATAGGGCGATGGGATATCGAAGTAGATGTCAACGGTACACCAGCACCATCCTGGTTAGAGGTGAAATTGTCAGGCTATAGAACGTTAGTCGGTCACTATGTGAGTACTTCTGGGAGTGCCCGACCGGTTTCTCATGTGTTTTACGAAAAAGGAAAGTTTAAGTTTTCTATCCCTCCTCAATGGGAGAGTGGAAAGATGAATTTGAGTGTGGAGGGCGAACTTGTCAATGGTGTTTTGGAAGGAACGATAACAGAGCCGGATGGCAAAACATATCGTTTTAAAGGTACACGCGCTCCAGAACTAAAGCGCACCGCTGCTGTCAAATGGGGTAAACCTATTCAACTATTCAATGGCAAGGATCTATCCGGATGGAAAGCCACAGGTAAGACAAATCAATGGTTGGTAAAAAATGGTATTTTGACCAGTCCGCAGTCCGGATCTAATTTAGTTTCTGAACAAAAATTTGAAGATTTCAAATTGCACGTCGAGTTTAAAATTCCAGCAGGGAGCAACAGTGGAGTCTACCTGAGAGGTCGTTATGAGGTTCAGATAGAGGATAGTCCCAAGGATGCCCATCCAAATGCCGTGCTTTTCGCAGGGGTATATGGCTTTTTAGCTGCTAATGAAATGGTCAATAAAGGAGCCGGACAATGGCAAACATTCGACATTACACTTATTGGCCGTCTCGTGACGGTAGTGGCAAATGGTAAGACTGTGATCTGTAATCAAGAAATCCCAGGCATAACTGGCGGTGCGTTGGATAGCAAAGAGGCAGAGCCGGGACCGATCTATTTCCAGGGGGATCACGGTCCGGTTGAATTCCGTAAGGTGATTATTACACCAGCAATTAAGTAACTGCACATCACGCTAAGGCTGCCTGAGAATAGGTAGCCTTTTTAAATTCCTATGACAACGACCACAATATCTTCATTCTGGTAGGATGTATAATAACGTTCAATAGATCCATTATCCTTGTATTCCTTCAGTTCTTCAAAAACCATTTTTTTGAGCATTCCTTTTCCCTTGCCATGAATAAACTTTATTTCGTTCATTTCCCAATAAATAGCTGCGTCTAGATTAGATCGCATAAAATCAATGGATTCCTGTAAGAGTTCCTCTGGTGAATAATCTTCCCAATCATCAAGGAAGGCATCGGTATGTAAGTCAACAATAGCTGAAGGTTTGCGCATTTCTCAATATTTTACAATGCTGCAAAAGTATAACAAAACGGCGACTTAATAGGTGAAGTCGTTTACGAAATAAATCGCTTGGGCAAATTTTTCATGCCATTTTTTGATAATAGCTGCAATTTCATATTCTTCCTCATCGGCATGGCTGAGCATCAATGATTCGATCGACTGTAGTAACTGCTTGACATCAAGAAAATAACCGTCAAAATCCCGGAATCCAGAAATTGTGTCGCGAACCAGCAGCATCACATCGTGGCGAAGTGTTATCATATCGTAGCGCGAAGAAATTCTATCCAGCAACCATTCCTTTTGGAAATTGGAATCAATATGTCTGTTGCACGCCTGATTGAAAAGTAGCTCAAATTCAACGACTTGATGCTTAAGGTCATAAATAGCTTGTTGGAGCTCTTCAAAAGTGCTGATAATTTTCTCCTGCGTCTCCATATTCTTCGATACAATTGCCATGATAATTTACTTAAAATGATATACAATTGATTTTTAGCTGTTTAAATAAAAACATGTAAGGTAAATACAAATAGGTAAGCAGAATGTTTTTAATGTTTTAATTTGTATGCGTAACTATTAGTTTTACTCTTTTTAACCTTAGTATTAGTCCAATACAGGGAAGAGAATAGGTTATTTGCTATTTTTTTACGTTATTCGCGTAAACGAAAAATAGCTTAATAAAATCAAATGAAGGAAAAGGCGATTGGAAACTACCAATTAGAAATCTGTTCAAATTCTGTAGCGTCTGCTATAGAGGCCGAAAAGGGGGGAGCAACCCGCGTAGAGTTTTGTCAAAATTTAGAAAACGGGGGAACTACACCTTCGTTTGGCCAGCTACAGTTAGTAAGAAAATTGGTTAGTATTGGTATTCATGTGCTTATCAGGCCACGTGGAGGGGACTTCCTTTATACCGAGACTGAGATTTTGGAAATGATCGCAGATATTGAAATATGTAAGCAGTTGGGGATGGATGGCGTTGTAATCGGTATGCTGAATGCAGATGGTACGGTCGATAAAGTCAATACCTTGCGGTTAGTTGAAGCTGCACGCCCCATGGATGTTACGTTCCACCGCGCCTTTGATCGCGTAGAAGATCCTTTCCGTGCGTTGGAAGACGTTATTGATATGGGGATAGATCGTATTTTGACATCCGGTTTAAGAAATTCTGCACTCGCTGGAGTTTCGATACTCAAAGAGTTGGTTCAACAAGCCAATGGCCGTATTGTAATTATGCCTGGTGCAGGGGTCGACGCGTCTAATATCGTTCACATTTTAAAAGAAACGGGTGCAGTTGCGATACACAGTTCGGCAAAGGAGCTGCATGTTTCGGAAATGAGATTTAAGCAGGTTCAAGTCAATGGAATGGATGAAGCACAGTGGATGAGCTCAAAAGAAAAAGTCCACCAAATGGTGGACCTATTAAAAAGCCTTTAAAGTTATACTTTAAAGGCTATTAGATTCTTCTTACTTATTTAGCTTCTGAAGCTAATTGATTTAAGATAGCATCGTTTTTAACGATTTGGTTGCTAGCTTTCATTTTTGATCTAGAACCCAACTCTACGTTAGTTCCTAATTTCAAAAACTGAACTTCAACACGTGAAACAGTTTTATTTCTTCTATCTTTTCTTTTTAAACGTGTAACTCCCATTTTGATAATATTTTTATTGTTTAAAATAAAACGAGGTCGGAAGCGGATTCGAACCGCTGTAGGAGGTTTTGCAGACCTCAGCCTAGCCACTCGGCCATCCGACCCTATTTTTTTCCTTTTGAAGGTCTGCAAAAATAAAACTTATAATTGGAATTAAAAAATCTTTATGATAAAACTTTTGAGTTTTTAAGCATTGCTCTGAAAACCAAGCTTGTATTTTCAATGCATAGCCTTTAACGCATGTTTATGAAAATGTGTTTAACAATTTAAAGCGAAATTTTAGCCGCTTTACTTCAATAAAGTATCCAGCTATTTACGAAGGCTTTTTTAGATGATTATTACCAACATAGTAAGGTGGAATTTACTCCACCAATTGTCTTTTTTAAAGGACATTAGTAAGTATAGTATTTTTAAATTTTAATATTTTTTTGATTTGAAAATGAACATATTATATATTTTGGAATAGATATTGCAAAACACGTTGTCAGAAATCTCATACAGGAAATATATGAGAATAAAAGATAAAAGAACAAAGTAATTAAATTGGGAAACATGAAAAAATTATTATTATCTGCAGCAATTTTATTTGGATCAATGGGCGCATTTGCACAAGGAGGATTGGGTTACGGATTACGTGCGGGTGTAAATATTCCTAAATATTCCATGGACAATGGTAGTACAAAATCTATCACAGGATTTTTTGTGACAGGTTATTTGGATGCACCAATTTCACCAACATTTTCTATTCAGCCAGGATTATCCCTGCAAAATAAAGGTGGGAAAGAATCCATCAGCGAAGGATCAAGTGAAAATAAAGTAACTGTTATGTCTTTGGATATCCCAGTCAATTTAGTAGCTAAATTGCCTACTGGTGCGTCCGGTAATTTCTTTGTTGGCGCAGGACCATATGTCGGTTTTGGATTAAGTGGCAAAAGTAAGCAAACTCTTGCCGGTGTCACAACGGAAGATGATATTAAGTTTGGCAGTGGTTCTGGAGACGAAATGAAGCGTACCGATTTTGGTGTAAATTTCTTAGCAGGTTATCAATTAACCAACGGATTTCAGATCAATGCTGGTTATGGTTTAGGTTTGACGAACTTATCACCTAATGTTGGTTCGGCTAAAAACAGAGTTTGGTCCGTTGGTATCGGTTTCGGACTATAAGAAATATAAGTACTTAAACTTATTATGAGGAAAGAGTCCCTGCGGTTGTGGGGACTTTTTTAATGGATTAAACTTAAATCGACCTAAATTGTTATTTTTATGCAAAAGATAGCTGTATGAAAAGATTTCTTACTTTACCATTCTATGTGAAGTTGGCCAGTGTACTTATTAGTATTCTCCTGTTAGGTTATTTAGCAAAGATTGGTGATACCATCCTTGTCCCGATGATCTTGGGATTGCTATTCTCCCTGCTTTTGATACCGTTGAGCAATTTTATGGAACGTAAACTACGCTTCCCAAGAACATTAGCGGGCATTTTGAGTGTGATATTATTCTTCGGAGTTTTGGGGTATGGGCTTTTTCTATTAGCTTCCCAACTCACACTTCTTAAGGAAGATTTTCCAGCATTTAAAGAGCAGATCATGGATGGTGCGAGTAAACTGCAAAGCTGGGTGAGTGAACAATTTGGCATAAGGCACAAAGAGCAGATGGAATTCATCAATAAGACGGCCTCGAAGTCCGTGGATTCTGGTACGCTATTTCTAGGAACGGCATTGGTTTCACTTTCCTCCATGTTTATATTATTTGTTTTTACTTTCCTTTATACATTTTTTCTCCTCATCTATAGAGGGCATATCGTGAAGTTTCTTCTATTTGTCAATCGTGTCGAAGACCGGCCCATTGTGGTCGATGTAGTACAGCAGGTACAGTATGTCGTCAAAAAGTATCTCATTGGTTTATTGATCCAGATGAGCTTAGTTTCCCTTTTGGTCTTTATAGTTTTGTCATTGATTGGTGTCAAATATAGTTTGCTTTTAGCTTTAATTACAGGGGTGTTTAATGTGCTGCCCTATGTCGGTATTTTTTCCTCTATACTTATTATTTCCATTCTTACTTTCGCAACATCATCGTTGACCCATGTGGTTTTGGTCATCTTAGCGTTGATTATTGTACACATGATTGATAGTAACTTTATCGTCCCTAAAATTGTGGGTTCAAAAGTTAAAGTAAATTCATTGTTTGCGATGTTGTCCATCATTATCGGTGAGATGATATGGGGTATTTCCGGGATGTTTTTAGCCATTCCTATTTTGGCAATAGTTAAGATTGTGATGGATCGTATAAAAGAACTTAGGCCCTGGGGATTTCTGCTAGGAGAGGAAGATAGTAAAGATGAGGTATACAAGGAATTATTTGAGACGCTCAATCCGATAGAGAAGAATATTATTGAGAATGACGTGAAGAAATAGTATCATTCAGATCATTGGCCCAATTCTTTGATTTTGTAGCTATTTTGTAGTATTAACTGAGGCAAGCAAATAGTGCTGGTTCAGATTAGGTTGGCTTAAAACGGCGGACAGGAGACTCCTTTTTGGATCTCCTGTCTGCCTTTAACATTTCTATCCCTAAAATGCAGGGCGAATTGTTTTAGATGGTTTGGTTATTGAACTCTTCTCGGCTCAATTCCAATAGTATACATGCCCGAGCTGTATTCTCTCGTTGTATATGACGATCCATCAAAGCCTGTTACAATCTTATCTGCAAAATTAACAATAACATCTCCTAATTGGTCGCTTTGTTTCGTGACTTTGTAAGATACTGTCGATGATCTATCTTCTTCTAGACTTGCACCAAACTTTAATCCAATTTTAGCTTTTTCATTTCCTAATGAAGCATCGATTCCAAAATTAGTCGCAAATTTTACGGTGCGAGTTTCTGATCTGCTTTCTTCCGCTGTGTCGTCGACCTCCTCTACGATTATCTTAATTGTTGACGCATATTCGTCAAGTTTCCAATTAAATAGTGGTATATTAAGAGGTACTTTTTTCGGATTGATAGACTCGATTTCCCAAACAGGTGGCATATTGTTTAACAAATTTGGGGGTAAACCAAAAAAGAACCTTTTATATTTAACATCATATAAATCTGGACCATCCACTGCAAAATGCTTATTAAAACTAGCACCGACGCCATTTTTTGCATTTACTAAGATATTTACTCGAAATTGGAAACTTCCGCTTGTCCATGGAACTTTCGGAATATTACCTTTCCATGATGGGTCAGCGTAATTTTTATTGTTGATGGGATCTCCATCTTGGTCAGAGATAATACCTAAACTATTAGCGTCGTTCATCATAAAAGATGTTATATGTTCTTGATAGTCATAATTAAATTTTCCCTTAGGCTGACCAGGTGTAATGTCATAATAGATAAGATCGCGTTGCCAGCCATCTGTATTCTTGTAAGTGTCAAACGCCGTCTTGATTTTAGGATCGATAGCAGAAGCATTTATGGTTGATGCTCTAAGTTTTGGTGAAGATTTTTGATTTTTTTCATTTAAGCCGTTAAATGCTTCGTCTAAAAATTCGAAAGTATATAAACTACTTTTCAATAAATGTTTATCGGAGTTTTTTTCTTTGTTGTCATTAGAAGTGGAAGCCTTAGTTGAATGAGACGCACCTGAGCTTACTTTTACTACTTCGTTCTCTTTTATAACGACAATGGGGAATGAAGGGATATATTTTGCTTCTAAAATATATTCTTCGCCCTTCTCATTCACAATAGGGACATTGGCTGTTGTGTTCAATGTATAGGCCACTTGAGGAATTTCTGTTTGCGTGTTCCATTTTTCAGCGGAAAAACTATCCATCGGTAGCTTAGGAACAAAAATTGTAAGTGTTGGATAGAGTCGATCCAATTCATTCAAATTTTCTTTCTTTTCATATTGTTCAGCAATAATATCCTTGAATTTTTTATCCCCAATCATTTCCTCTTTTACCATCTGATAAAGAATATCATAATCTAGGTCAAATTTTTTAAGAGCCTCATTTTTTATAAATGCCCTTAATTCTGAGTTGGAGGCTAAAGCCTTAGCAAAAGCTTTAGAAAACTCCTGTTTGTAGACGGATTTGGCATCTAGCAAATTCTGTTCAATTTCCTGTTGGTTGCTTTCAGAAGAAAGATTGTCTTTCTTACAGGCTATTATACTTGAAAGTAAAATAGCTGATAATAAAATTTTTCTCATTATTAAAGTTAAATTATATAATTAAATATCGTAAATATAGATATTATTTTTCTCATTTATGGTTTTTTTAGAAATTTAATTTCTTTTTGTTTTTTTTGTATGATGTTTGAGTTTTATTATTTTCAAAAATATGTTTTGTAATTGGTTTCCTTTTGGTAGTTTAATGGAAAGATTAGATGTGCAAAACTATTAATAGCAAGTGGCTCAGAATTGAAATAGTCTACATATCTACTGTTAATAATGAGTTTTAAGCATTACTAACAGTAGATATGTGAAATTTTTTGATTTAATATAAGAAATGGCAAGCATGGATAATTACTGACAACAATAAAATTTGACATTTTTGCTAGGTTATATCTCGGAATGTTTAATGCTTATTTTTTTTGCGGTAGAAATAATTGATAGGGTACAAGTTAATATTATGTTATTTCTAAGTTTTATGTATAAGCAGGTTCAGTCAACATTTGAGCTATGGTTGAAAATGAATTTATAATCTAATTTTTTTGGATTGTCTTGGAAACCTCTTCGGAACATTTGCGTTGTTGACTAGTTCTGTGCCATATATTAATCGGACTTAGGCCAAATAAATACTGCTTTGAGTCTGGTTTGAATCTACCTGTTATCCGCTTGTTATACGGATATCGTACAAATTTAATGCGAATTTGTTTAAGACAAAGCACCGGAGAAAACTTAGTATTATTTAGATAGTAGATCATGCTCTTATAAAACACGAAATGGGAAGTTTTTAAACCTTAATTTCATTTGAAAGCCGGGGTAATTTGTCCGAAAAGCAAATTAAAAATACGAGGTAGTATGAATAATGTAAAAGCTACTTAAATACATCATATTTTGGAGGATATCCTTATTTTGTTTTTTCCGTAAACAAACCTCCCGTTCTCATCTTTCTTTCTTGTCAATTTTAAAGTGCCTTTGGTTCCGTTACAATATTTTAATGCATTTGCTAGAAATAATGGACGTATTGAACCTCCCAATTCTTTTTCACAAGTTTTTAAGATGTTAATGATCTAAATATTTAGGGTCTTCACAGTAGCAAGCTTTTTAAAAAATTGGTCTTGTAAGATCATAAAATGTAGGATTCACTACTGAATCGCATCATACCAATACATCTCATTCAATATCAAAAAGTTTTTAAAAGCGCATAACGATTTAGAGTTACCCAGCTTGTCGAGACCTTTAATATGGTGTAATTTGCTATTTAACAATAATTAATGTATTTTGTGTGAATAATTAATTCTTTTTGTGAAAATTATGATGATATGATGAATAGATCTCTACTTGTATTTTCTGTTTTTTTCTTGTTTCTTGTAGCTGGTTGTAAAAAGTCGGAAGAAAGTGGTGCTGATTCTAAAGCGAGTATTTTGTTTTCGGACAACAATCATGCTGTTAGAGGAAAGGTGACTTACGATTACAATTTGGATAATTGTGGACAGATTAATCTAATTACCGCAGTAAAGGAGGACAACGGTGATTACGCTGAGTTGAAGTTGACTTTACTTCAGAATGGTGCACTGGCCAAGGTGCAGTATTTAAAACAAAATTCGCCGGATGATGGTAATTATTTTGCGCCGCATCTCCAAACGGAGAAATCTTTTAAGATCAAAGATTTCAAATATGATAAAAAGGGAGGCCGTTTGTCCTTTTCCTTTGATGGGAAAGTTTTCAAAAATAATAAACCCAGTGGTGAACGTATATTGGCTGGTAAAGTAGAACTTAACTCAATTCAATACGTCCCATGTGAGGCATTGATATTTGATGTGATGACAGTTAATCCGGCTTTCAACTTTTTCGCTATTCCCGGAACCTCCAATAATTCTGTGAATACTACTGGGGGACCAGATAAGTATAAAGAGTTTGCATACAATGTTTATTCCAACGCTGGTCAGTTTCTGAGCTTGAGACTAGATCGCGATATATCAAAATTGGTGGGCCAAGAGATTGCATTTGACGAAGGAAATAAAATGTTTAATGTACGATATTGGGAATATATTGGACCTTATATGCTCTCAGAATCCTATGGTCCGATTGACAGAAATTGGAAGCGCTTTCAGACAAGAGGAAAGTTAGTTAATATCCAAAAAATGTCTGATAATCGGTATGGTAAGCCTTATTATAGTGGGTTGATCATCATGGATATATTCGATGAGGACCGCATGGTAAAACAGGCTGTTGAATTACCTTTCCATTTATCATCTTGGGTTGATTAATAACAAGGAGGGTACTGTATGAATAACAGATAGTGGGTTTTGTTGACGATTTATTGAAATTAGATCCATATCAAAAAGTATTAATTATAAAAGCCACTAAAGATGTGGCTTTTACTGTTTTCGTGATCAGTTATACAAATTGAATAACTTCCTTATGTTGAATTATAGATACATCAATTTTTGTAATTCTAAAAAAATGTTATAGAAATATATCAAGATTTTTTAGTTGTATTTCAGTAAATTATATGCTATTTTCGTTCTATATTTAATTTGTTTTTTATGAAAAGAAAATTACTATCAATCGCTGCAGCATTGTGTTTTATTGCTGGAGCCAAAGCACAGACTTCTTATGGTCTTAAGGCTGGTGTTAACTTTGCTAAATATAAGATAAGCGGAGGTAATACGACCTATACTTCGGACGCTAATACATCGTTTTATATTACTGGATTTGCAGATATGCCTGTGGCTCCAAACTTTAGCTTACAGCCTGGCGTTTCACTTCAAGGTAAAGGAGGAAAGGTTTCTGCTGGTGAGTTTGGTTTGAATGAGGATGCTAAAGATGATCTGATGTATATTGAGATTCCTTTAAATTTGGTATATTATGTTCCTACCGGAGATGCTGGAAAAGTGTTTTTTGGTGCAGGTCCTTATGCTGGGTTTGGGATTCACGCAAAAGCTAGTAAAGGAAATTATAGTGAAAGCGGAAGTTTTGGCGATGCCGGTATAAAGACCTTCGATGCTGGTTTAAATTTATTGGCTGGTTACAAACTAACAAATGGTTTCTTGATCAATGCTGGTTATGGACTAGGATTAACAAATATGTATAAAGATATCGAAGGGGTCACTTCTAAAAACCGCGTATTCTCAGTAGGTGTTGGATACCAGTTCTAATCAAAAAAATATAAACAACAAAAAAGGGCTTTCTTGCGAAAAGCCCTTTTTTGTTCAGTGATTGAAATCTATCACACTTTGATTTCTACTTCAACACCTGAAGGCAATTCAAGTTTCATCAATGCGTCAACAGTTTTAGCGTTTGATGAATAGATATCCAACAATCTTTTGTAAGCACACAATTGGAATTGCTCACGTGCTTTTTTGTTAACGTGTGGTGAACGTAATACCGTATAGATTTTTTTCTCAGTAGGCAATGGAATAGGACCACTAACAACTGCACCTGTAGGTTTTACTGTTTTTACGATTTTTTCAGCTGATTTGTCAACCAAATTGTAATCGTAAGATTTCAATTTAATTCTGATTCTTTGGCTCATTTTTATTTATTTAAAATGACTGCTAATTAGAGCTATTCACAACTAGCAATCGGTGTTTATTTAATATTTGATTAAAGAACAAAGACAAATTACAACAGTACTTCATCTTTGTTCCTCTATCTATGTTCTATATTATTCTACAGAACCTTTGATTTTACCTTTTGATTTTGCAATCACCTCTTCAGCAACGTTACGAGGAGCTTCTTCAAAGTGATCAAATTCCATTGTAGATGTTGCACGGCCTGAAGTGATTGTACGTAATTGTGTTACGTAACCGAACATCTCAGAAAGTGGAACCAATGCTTTGATTACTTGTGCACCGTTACGTGAATCCAAACCTTGCATTTGACCACGACGACGGTTTAAGTCACCCATTACATCACCCATGTTTTCTTCTGGCGTTAAAACCTCTATTTTCATAATTGGTTCCATTAACACTGGAGAACATTTAGGCAATCCTTCACGGTATGCTTGACGAGCAGCTAATTCGAAAGACAATGAATCTGAATCGACAGCGTGGAATGAACCATCAATCAAACGAACTTTCATTCCTGATAATGGGAATCCAGCTAACACACCATTTTTCATTGAAGTTTCAAATCCTTTTTGAACTGAAGGGATAAATTCTTTAGGAATTTTACCACCAACAATTTCATTAACGAATTGAAGAGGTGATTTTGTTAAATCGAAATCTTCGTCCGCTGGAGAAATAACAACTTTGATATCCGCGAATTTACCACGACCACCTGATTGTTTTTTGAATACCTCACGGTGCTCAGTAGTACCTGTGATTGACTCTTTGTATGATACTTGAGGAGCACCTTGGTTAACCTCAACTTTAAATTCACGTTTCAAACGGTCGATCAAAATCTCTAAGTGAAGCTCACCCATACCAGAGATTACTGTTTGACCAGTTTCTTCGTCAGTTTTTACAACGAACGTAGGATCCTCTTCAGCCAATTTACCAAGACCAATACCTAATCTATCTACGTCAGCTTGAGTTTTAGGCTCAATCGCCAAACCAATTACAGGCTCAGGGAAAGTCATAGACTCTAATACGATAGGGGCTTTTTCGTCACAAAGTGTATCACCAGTTTTGATGTCTTTGAAACCTACAACAGCGCCGATATCACCTGCCTCGATGAAAGGGATAGGGTTTTGTTTGTTCGCATGCATTTGGAAGATACGAGAGATACGCTCTTTGTTTCCTGAACGAGTGTTCAATACATAAGAACCAGCATCTAACTTACCAGAGTAAGCACGGATAAAACATAGACGACCTACAAATGGGTCAGTCGCAATTTTAAAACCTAAAGCTGCGAAAGGCTCGTTTACAGATGGTTTACGTGTGATTTCTTCACCAGTATCAGGATTAGTACCTTTTACAGCCTCGATATCAAGAGGTGAAGGCAACAATTCCATTACTAGATCCAACATGGTTTGAACACCTTTATTTTTGAAAGATGAACCACATACCATAGGAACGATTGCATTATCCAATACCGCTTTACGTAAAGCATCTAAGATTTCACGCTCAGTCAATGAATTTGGATCTTCGAAGAATTTCTCCATCAAAGTCTCATCATAACCAGCTACTGCTTCTAATAATTTCTCACGGTATTCAGCAACCTCGTCCACCATGTCTGCTGGAATTGGAACTTCTGTAAAAGTCATTCCTTTATCATGCTCATTCCATACGATACCACGGTTGTTAATTAAATCAACAACACCAGTGAACGTATCTTCAGCACCGATAGGTAATTGTAATGCTACAGCATCAGAGCCTAGCATTGATTTTACTTGACCAACAACTTTTAAGAAGTCAGCACCTGAACGGTCCATTTTATTAACGAAACCGATGCGAGGTACTTTGTAATTATCAGCCAATCTCCAGTTAGTCTCTGATTGAGGCTCAACACCATCAACCGCAGAGAATAAGAATACTAATCCGTCTAATACACGTAATGAACGATTTACCTCAACCGTGAAATCCACGTGTCCAGGAGTATCGATTACGTTTACTTGGTATTTATTACCACGGTATTGCCAGAAAACTGTCGTAGCAGCAGAAGTAATTGTGATACCACGCTCAGCCTCTTGCTCCATCCAGTCCATTGTTGAAGCACCTTCGTGAACCTCACCCAATTTATGGTTTACACCTGAGTAGTAAAGGATACGCTCAGTTGTTGTAGTTTTACCAGCATCGATGTGGGCAGCGATACCGATATTTCTAGTGAATTTTAAATCTCTTGCCATAATATTTTTAAGCAGCGGACCTTAATGGTCTTATGTGTTTAAATGTAATGTTAAATAAGTACACCGACCTTGATAAAAGATTATTTTTATCGGAGGTCGGTGTAATCATATTTTTTTGAATGTCTTCAAAATTAGAATCTGAAGTGTGAGAACGCTTTGTTAGCTTCCGCCATTTTGTGCGTATCTTCTTTCTTCTTAACAGCAGCACCTTCACCTTTAGAAGCTGAAATGATTTCTCCTGCTAATTTCTCGAACATTGTTTTTTCACCACGTTTGCGAGCGTATGAAATTAACCATTTCATACCTAAAGCGATTTTACGGTCTGGACGAACCTCCATAGGAACTTGGAAGTTTGCACCACCCACACGACGTGATTTAACTTCAACAGCAGGCATAACGTTGTTTAAAGCTTTTTTCCAAGCTTCTAAACCGCTTTCTTGTGTTTTTTGTTCTACTAATTCTACTGCATCGTAAAAAATAGAATAAGCGATAGATTTTTTACCATCTACCATCATATTGTTTACGAAACGTGTTACCTGAACGTCGTTAAACTTTGGATCAGGTAAAATGATTCTCTTTTTCGGTTTTGATTTTCTCATTTTTCTTTCCTCCGTTTAATTATTTCTTTTTACCTTTTGCTGGAGCTGCAGCTGCTTGTCCTGGTTTAGGACGCTTAGTTCCGTATTTTGAACGACGTTGGTTACGACCTGCTACACCTGAAGTATCTAATGCACCACGGATGATGTGGTAACGCACACCTGGTAAATCCTTAACACGACCACCGCGGATCAAAACGATCGAGTGCTCTTGTAAGTTGTGACCTTCTCCAGGGATGTAAGCGTTGACCTCTTTACCGTTTGTTAAACGTACACGAGCTACTTTACGCATTGCTGAGTTTGGTTTTTTAGGGGTAGTAGTATATACACGTGTACATACACCTCTTCGCTGTGGACATGAGTCCAACGCTGGTGACTTACTCTTATCAACCAGAGCTACTCTACCTTTTCTAACTAATTGTTGAATAGTAGGCATTTACCTGTTTTTGTTTATAAATTTTGTACCTAAATTATTTTAAGTTCGCAAAGATACTGATTCCCTTTTGAATATGAAATAGTTACTATATAATATTTAGATTATTTTTTCGAAATAGGACCTCTAATTCGTGATTACGCTGTCCTATCCCTATTCGAACCTCTTTTGTCCTGAAATATAGACAGTCATATGCTAGTAATTGGTATATCCTGAATCAACAATAATTTTGGAATAATAGCTGCTGCGGATCTGTTTTCCCTTGGTATTACACTTAATAACAGTCTTTTGCCCGAAATTATTTTTCTACTTGTTTCCAAGTATATTGCCTAGTCTGCATGTTTTTGCGTGCTGTTTGGCAAAGCATTTGATAAATACGGATAAAATTATTTAGTACAAACAGATAAAGTATTCAAGTTATGAAA
Source organism: Sphingobacterium sp. UBA5996 (assembly GCF_002429765.1). Classification (NCBI taxonomy): domain Bacteria; kingdom Pseudomonadati; phylum Bacteroidota; class Sphingobacteriia; order Sphingobacteriales; family Sphingobacteriaceae; genus Sphingobacterium; species Sphingobacterium sp. UBA5996. The sequence goes on along the minus strand of NZ_DJAS01000024.1, from coordinate 108,344 downwards.
ATGAAAATGAAATTAATGTATGCGGTTGTATTGGCCTTGGTAACCTTTGCTTTTGTTGGATGTTCGAAAGATGATGATAATACTATGCCATCGGAGAATAAAGGGGCTCTTAAGGTTACAGTAACAACTTCTTCATCTTTCACTGTTGACGGAGGAGATGTGTCCGTATCTTGTGGGTCTGCGGGAAGCGATGCAAAGCCACAAACGTGGACCGTAAATGGGACTGCTGGAACAACAGGTCAAGTATTGTATTCGGTTGAAAAAGAATATTTTCAAGGAGGTAAAACTGCTATTTTGGAATCCCCTGCTAATTATTTGACTGCTAGTGTAAATATTTCTGCATTCACAATTAAGCAACCGTTCACACTTACCTACAAAGTTGAGCAGGGAGGGAAAGTAATTGTGGAGAAATCTCAAGAAATCAAGTCTGGTGTAACTCCTGTATCAGTCTCATTATCATATTAATATTTAGTTTTTCTGAGATGTCTCTATAAAAAAATAGGATCTTTGTTTTTTATAATACAAGTGCTGGATTTCTATTACCCTTTTGATGTCTACTATATGTTAAGTTGGTCAAACTACAGCATGAAAAATAGAAAATAAGAAAAGGGTGTTAATTTTCAAAATTAACACCCTTTTCTTTTATTAACTCAACAACGTAAAATCAATCTGCCTTTTATCCAGATCGACTTTCTTCACGCGGATCTGAACCTCATCTCCCAACTGGAATTTCTTTTTCTTCCGTTGTCCAATGATGGCATAGTTTTTCTCGTCAAGCACGTAAAAGTCATCGGTAATATCGCGCAAACGCACCATACCCTCACACTTATTCTCCTCAATCTCTACATACATACCCCATTCGGTCACGCCCGACACAATACCGGTATATTCGGTGCCAATCTGATCCTGCAAGTATTCTGCTTGTTTGTACTTGATCGATGCACGCTCTGCCTCAGCGGCTTTTTTCTCCATTTGCGAAGAATGTTCGGTCATTTTCTCGTAATGCTCTGCATTGATCTTCGTGCCGCCATCCAGATAAAACTGTAAAAGACGGTGTACCATCACATCCGGATAGCGGCGGATAGGAGAGGTGAAGTGTGTATAATAATCGAATGCCAATCCATAGTGGCTTGTTTTCTTCGTCGTATAGATTGCTTTGGCCATCGAGCGCACAGCCAATGAAGTCAGCATATTCTGCTCTTTGCTACCTTCGATCTTGGTCATTAGTGCATTCAAAGATTTGGCCGTTTCCTTATCTGTTTTGATGGTCAATTTATGGCCAAACCGCGCAGCAAATTGAGAGAAGGTAGTGAGTGTTTCTGGATTAGGTACATCGTGAAAACGGTAAACAAACGTAAGCTTGTTTTTTCCGCGCCCTTGTTTACCGATAAATTCAGCAACCTTACGATTGGCCAATAACATAAAATCTTCAATCAGTTTATGGGCATCTTTACGGACTTTGGTGTATACCCCCGTAGGTTTGCCATTTTCATCCAACGTGAATTTTACTTCTTCACTTTCAAAGGCTATTGCTCCATTTTTAAACTTCCGCTCCCGAAGAATATAAGCAAGTTCATTCAATTTCAAAATCTCCTCGCTGAAATCACCCGATCTCGTCTCGATCACCTCCTGCGCCTCTTCATAGCTAAACCGTCTATCCGAGTGAATCACTGTGCGCCCAAACCATTGATCGTGTACATTAGCTTTCTCATCCAGTTCGAAAACTGCTGAAAAACACAGCTTATCTTCATGTGGACGTAAGGAACATACACCATTGGAAAGACGCTCCGGAAGCATAGGAATAACACGGTCCACCAAATAAACCGATGTGCCGCGACTGAAGGCTTCTTTATCTAATTCTGTATCTGGCACCACAAAATGGGAAACATCAGCAATATGAACACCAATTTCATAATTGCCATTCTCCAGTTTCTGAAATGAAATTGCATCATCGAAATCTTTTGCATCTGCCGGGTCAATAGTAAAGGTCGTCACGCTTCTAAAGTCACGTCTTTTCGCAATTTCCTCGTTGCTTATTTCTTCCGAAATCTTATTGGCTTCGGCTTCCACTTTTTTCGGGAATTCCAATGGAAAACCAAAGTCGGCCAAAATCGCATTCATCTCGGTATTGTTTTCTCCTTTGGTACCCAAAACATGTTTTACCGTCCCCACAGGGTTTTTGCTTCCGCTCGGCCAGTCAATAATCGAAACCACTACTTTCTCTTTATCCTTGGCACCATTCAGGTTATCCAAGGGAATGAAGATGTCGTGCAACATCTTGCGATCGTCCGCAATGAAAAATGCAAAATTATTGGAGATACTGATGATTCCCGTAAAATCGGTCTTGGCCCTTTGCAGGATTTCAACCACTTCACCTTCTTTTTTACGGCCGCCTTTTCGTTTTTCAAAAGTATGTACCTTAACGATATCGCCGTGTAGCGCCTGCCTCAGCTTACGTGGGGCAATATAAATGTCATTTTCAAATTCGTCGTCAGGAATGACATAGGCAGAACCATCGGCAGTCATATCGACCTTCCCTGTGACATAAACTTTGAGTTGCTTCAAACTAAACTTGCCTCGCTCGACCTCAACAAAAAGTCCATTTCTAACATTATCATGTAAGATATCGGCAATAGCGACTTTGGAATCGTTATCCGTAAGGTTCAATTTTGAAGACACTTGTTTATAGTTGAGCGGCTTGTTATCTGATTTTTCGAAAATATCGACGATCAGTTGTGTCAAGACCTCTTTATATGGATTATCTTTTTTTGTTTTCATCCAATTTTTTTTCTTAATTATTATTTATTCAGTTGTATCGATCCTATACAGCCTTCGGCTTTCCGCTAACTGACTGCGCGGTAATGGATCGCGCAAAGCCAGTCTTTGGAACGCAACATGAGAGTGTCGGATAGCAAGATCGATGTTACTACAAGGTACAAAAAAAACAGCAGTTGGCACGACAATAACGAGCTAGACGGAGCATCTTCCGATAGCTGATGTATAGACACTTGAACCGACAAATAGTTTTAGATTCGTATAGCCTGATTTATTTTTTGCAATGATTGCACACGCCAAGCGCATTTACCGCTATGGCTTCGAGACTAAAGCCTTCAGGTATAGATACCTTCGGTAAAGTCATGTCTTCCAGACAGTATACAGAATTGCATACCCGGCAAATAAAATGTACGTGTTGGTCATGGTGATCATGTTCTGAACAGTTTGTCGAACACATGGCATAAGTGGCCGTACCATGTAGGTCAAAGATTTTATGGATAATCCCTTTCTCTTCAAAACTGGCCAAAACGCGGTATAATGTGACACGGTCAATATCCTTGCCCAGTAATTTTTCCAGTTCCGGCTGAGAGATAGCCGAATCTTTCCGGGAGATAATTTCAAGTACCTTCAGCCGTGGCTGGGTAACTTTTAAACTATTTCGTTTGAGAATTTCTGGATATACAGTGTTGGAATCTTCCATGGATTTTCTTCGTTAAGCCTTAGATCAAATACAAACTAAGAGAAATTTATGGTCATTTACAAGTTTTAAAAACTGTCCGACGAATTTATTCATCACATTTTTCCCCTTTTACCCTTCGCTAGATGAAACAAAAATAAATCTTTTTCACTAGTCAGCAGAAGCATTAATAAGACAAAAATACGGAATCTGATAAAATAAAGAAAACCGATAAGTTTAAGATTCGTGTCATCTTACTTATCGGTTTTAACGCTATATGGAACTATAGATACCTTATTTTCCTGCAGCTTTAGCGTGATCAGCTAAGAATGTTGCCAAACCGCTATCTGTCAATGGGTGTTTCAATAGGGAAAGGATCGCCGACAATGGACCTGTCATCACATCAGCGCCAATTTTAGCACATCCTAGAATGTGGGCACTGTGACGTACAGAAGCCGCTAATATTTGCGTTGGATAGTTGTAGTTATCGTAGATCAAACGGATATCTTCAATTAGCGCCAATCCATCTGTAGAGATATCATCCAAACGACCGATGAAAGGAGAGACATAGGTTGCACCAGCTTTAGCTGCCAATAACGCCTGACCCGCTGTGAACACCAATGTACAATTTGTTTTAATACCCTTTTTGCTGAAATATTTAATTGCTTTTACGCCATCTTTGATCATAGGAACTTTAACAACAATCTTACTGTCAAGAGCCGCCAATGCTTCTCCTTCTTTGATCATTTCCTCATAAGTAGTAGAAATAACTTCTGCACTTACGTCGCCATCAACGATCGCACAGATCGCTTTATAATGGTTGATTACGTTTTCATCACCGCTAATACCTTCTTTAGCCATTAAACTTGGATTGGTCGTTACACCGTCTAATACGCCTAAATCTTGAGCTTCTTTGATTTGTTCTAGGTTCGCTGTGTCAATAAAAAATTTCATTGTGTATAGTGTTGAATGATAATTATTTGATTATTCTATTGTTCAAAATAATAGTACAAAGTTATCGATTATATTCCACAATTGAAGCATCGATTTTCACCTATTGCATCATTATCTTTGCAAAAAAAGAATCTCTTCGGCTAATTTTTTGTTATACTTTATTATAGTATTATCTTTAACGTATGCAGGTTTTTCGTTCGCTCCATTATAGAAATTTTCGTTTACATGTTATTGGACAGGCAATTTCCCTGATGGGCACCTGGATGCAGCGCATAGCTATCAGCTGGTTAGTCTATGAAATTACGGGATCTGTATTCTGGCTCGGTTTTGTTCAGTTCATCTCCTTATTGCCTTCGCTAATCTTGTCTCCGTTTATTGGAAGTTTTGTTGATAAGCACAAAAAGTATAAATTGGTTTTGATGACCCAAATCGGTCTGATGATTCAGGCCGGTATCTTGACCTTGGTTGTCTATCTCAAGTTGGAGAACGTTTTATGGCTCTCCGCATTAGGCCTCCTCCAAGGGGTTATTAATTCCTTTGACGTTTTAGGACGACAGTCGCTGATGATGCATTTGGTTGGAGATCGTAAAGACCTGCCGAACGCCATTGCGCTCAACTCAACCATTTTCAATGGCGCGCGAATGCTGGGGCCGGCGATAGGGGGAATTTTACTGAGTACCTACGGCGAACTCGCCTGTTTTGCACTTAACTTTATTAGTTTTGTTCCTGTCATCATTACGCTATTGATGATGCGGGTCGACGAAACTCATGTTCAGCTGAGCAAGGGGAGCAATTGGGAAGGCTTGGTCGAAGGTTTTCGCTATCTCAAACGGTCGCCTCATATCTCTTCGCTGATTATCATCATGACTTTTTCTAGCCTGATTGTCATTCCTTACACGTCGTTGCTACCGGCCATAGCCAAAGAAATGTTTCACGGTGATGAACGCACCTTTTCCTGGTTCGAAAGTGCAGCTGGATTGGGAGCGATGATTGGTGCATTTAATATGGCACGTTTAAAATCTGGCACCAATTTGCGGTATCAGGTGATGGGCGCAGCGGCACTGATGGGGATCGCATTATTATTTTTGGCGCATTCAAGCTTGCTTCAGATGGCACTCGTCTATGTCATGTTGGTATCTTTTGCCATGATGATGCAAAATTCAAGCATCAATACCTATATTCAGACCCATGCCATACCGATTTACCGTGCACGCGCGATCTCTTATTACATCATGGCTTTTCAGGGGATTTTCCCGATCGGCACATTGATGATCGGTTCTCTGGCCAGCTATTGTGGCCTGAGAATAACATTATATGCGATGGGCGGGCTAGGTATTATGATAGCAGTCGTTTATTACGGTTATCTCCGATTCCACATCCAAAAACGTTTATTTAAGTTTTAGTTTTCGGGTGCGCAATTTTAGCGTGCGCTTGGCATAATCGATGACAGCACCATAGTCTGCAAAAATATCTCCACCCAATACGCCAATCACAGGATCTAGATGCATTTGTTCGTAGGCATAATTAATGGAACTTAAGTCCAATACCGCAGTATGTAGTTTGTTGATCTCCCATTCGCCAATTTTCAGGCTCGGAATTGCCAGGTTAAAGCTTTCCATTGAATTGGTACCAAGTCCTGTTGATAGTGTTTCAGATGGTTCAAGCTCCAATTGATCCTCTAAAAGATGGCCCAATTGTGTTTTATCAAATACAGTTTTAGAAGCACCTGTATCAATCACCATCTTGAATGAACGGCTATAAATTTCTACATCAACTAAAATGTGCGTGCCTTGGCCTTGTAAATCCAATAATTGAAATGGTACTGTTGTCATACCACCAAACATAGCCAAAAAATCCTTTAAAAAAGAAACTTTGCGCCGCTGGAAGCTTAAAATTGAGCTTGATGCTGCATGGTGTATCTGCACTTTCCCGCTTTTCAACGTTTTCAGGTGGGGAAGCAGGTTTACTAAAAGGAGCAAAGACAATACAGAAAAGATAAAATAGATCCTGAAGGAGAGGGGGCAGAAAGAAATAGGCTGTTATTCGCGTACAACAGCCTATTGTTTTGTCGCCTATAAGGCTTTTATTTCTTTTAATACATTATTCATATTACGGACTGCTTCCGCACTTTTGCGGAATTTTTCTTCGTCCTCTTCATCCAGATGAAGTGGTACGATCCGATCCCATCCTTTTTTATTGATGATAACGGGTACGCCAAGCGTAATATCTTCTTGGCCAAATTCACCTTCCAAATAAACGGAAGCAGTAAATAATTTCCCTTGATCACGGACAATGCTTTCAACTACTGCAGCAGTTGCCGCGCCAGGAGCATACCATGCGGATGTTCCGATTAGGCTGGTTAATGTAGCTCCTCCAACCATGGTTTTGTGGATTATTTCATTCTGCTCTTCCACTGTAAGAAAATCCGTCACAGGAATACTGTTCCACGTGGAGTGCTTAATAAGCGGAATCATCGTCGTATCGCCATGACCACCAATGACTATCGCATTGAGATCCGCAGCCGAAGCATTCAGTTTATCACTTAATTGATATTTAAATCGGGCCGAATCCAAGGTTCCACCCATACCGATGATCCTATTTTTTGGTAAACCACTTGACTTTAGTGCCAAATAAGTCATGGTATCCATTGGATTGGAAACGATGACAATGATAATATCAGGAGAATGCTTCACTAAGTTCTCCACAACCGACTTGACAATATTCGCGTTTGTACCGATTAATTCTTCACGTGTCATTCCAGGTTTACGTGGAATGCCCGACGTAATCACAGCAACAGTAGAACCTGCAGTTGAAAGATAGTCATTCGTTACCCCCTTGATTTTTGATTCAAAACCCAATAAGGCTGCGGTTTGTGCCATATCTTGTGCTTTGCCTTCTGCAAAACCTTCTTTAATATCCAATAATACAATCTCCTCTGCGACATTCCGACGGATTAAATTGTCCGCTGTAGTAGCTCCTACAGCTCCAGCACCAACAATAGTTACTTTCATATGTACTTTATTTGTTTATTTATGCGCTAATTATCCGACTAAGCCCAGGGTGCCTTTGGCAGCTTTATGCCATATAGAATATCCAGCCTATCCTCATCAGTGCTTGTCTCTTAATGCTGCATGGATATTTCCTGAACATTTATGTGGATCAAAAAATAATGCTTGAATTTAATCAATTATTGTCAGTAAACCAATGCCGGCCGTGGGAATAACTCGTTTTTTGACATAATAATATGCCAGGAATTCGTCCTGAGCAAAGAATACCCGATAACATCGTTCCAAGTGTATGACCTACGTAAGACGACCCGAAAAAACAACAGGCTTGAAAGTCATTCAAGCCTGTTGTTACTAGTGCGTAAGCCAGATCGGTCGCCTAGAACGGATAACCGATGGCTAAGTTGAACATCAAGTTGTCTTTACGCCATTTAGAACTTCCAAAGTCAATATCGCTAAATACCCAACGTTCACCTTTTGGGAGATAGGGAATACGGAATGGTATGGACATGTCGGTACGGACGATCAGGAAGGTGAAGTCGAAACGTAATCCCGCTCCACCACCAACTGCTAATTCATTTAAAAAATCCTTACTAAATTTGCCGCCCGGCTTGTTCACATCCTCTCGCTGCAACCAGACATTTCCCGCATCAATAAATGCTGCCCAATGCACAAACCCCGCTAATTTTGCTCTATATTCTGTATTTAGTTCCAATTTAATGTCACCGGTTTGATCCGCAAAGAAAAGTCCATTGCTTAGCTTTTCAGGAGCAACTGTTCCCGGACCAATAGCGCGGGCACCGAAAGCACGGATACTATTAGGCCCCCCCACATAATACTGTTTTAAATAGGGAAGGGAGCGGGAGTTGCCATAAGAATAACTCAAACCCAAACTTACCCGCGATGCAAGTTGTGAATTCTCCGATAACTTTAAATAATGTCGACCATCGCCACTGATCTTGATATATTGTGAAAAATAAGCATCAAACAATTTGAACGTTTTCCCTTTATTAAAATCTGCTCCTTTTATCAGTCCAAGTATGTTTCCCGACAGGTCCAAGTTGCCTTTGAAATAAAATGTATTTTTCAAATGCTGCTTCATGGTGTTTTGAAACGTAAAGTTGTAGTTTGGACCAATGGTAAACTGAGGGTCTATGGCATGTCGCAACGCAGGGATGGTATCCATTTGTTTTTGGTAGTTTTCCGAAATACCTTTAGGCTGAACATAAGTAATCTCCATTAAAGCGAGATCATGCTGTTTCTCTTCAGACTCTTGCCAGATATAGCCGTAATCCAACGCAATCGAATTTAGCGTATAAGCTTTGCGGCGATTTAAAAACTCATAGCGGCCTTTGATATAAGTCTTCGGAATAAAGCGCCTTGAGGGCGAAACTCTTCCAAAGGGAGACAATATGCGAGGAAAAGTCAAGGTCGCCTCTATACCGTAGCGGTAATAACTCGAATTAAGGTCGGCCGATCCTCCCGTCTGGGTTTCATAACCACCGAATACATTAAAGCTCAGTTGCTCAGCACCTTTAAATGCATTTCGTAAAGTCCAGTTGACATTCACCTCAGTACCGTTGTATACCGAAGCCATTTTTCCTAAAAGCTCCACCCGAAGGGACTTTTTGGGTAATGGGGTCAAGTAATAGTAGACATCCAGTGCGTTGGGTACTTCTTTGCTGTCGACAAAATTGTTCTTTACAAATTTCCAGCTATTGAGGTTTACCAAATGACTGATGGTCTGATTGTGGGCATTACGGTTGTATATATCGCCCGGATGAAAGAAGATATGGTTCGCAATAACAGGCTTCCTGTAAAGATGCTGACGGTCTATAAAATAATAGCTGCTATCGTACAGTTCTGCACTCCGTGTGGATCGCTGATAACCAGAGCTTGTTTCTGTATAGTTCGGAAAAATGTAAATTTTATTGATCTTGGATGGGATTTTCGCCTGCGCCGGTGTCTCTTTTTTAACCGTAACATACATATCCACCTTGTTATTCCGGTTCGAACTGTCTACCTGAACCAAGATGTAATCCGGGCTGAAATAATAATAGCCTTTATTTTTAAGATCATTATCGATGCGGTCACGTTCGTTTAAGATAACATCTAAACTGTAGTTCTTTCCTACCTGGAGAAGACTTTGATCAGAACTCGAACGAATATCTTTCCCCAACTGACTATTGCTGTCAACATCAAATTTAACAGACTGTATGCGGTAAATCAGGTTGGGCTTGGCGGTATAATTAATCGTTGCTTTTTTGTTTTCTACTAACGTATCGGATCTCACCTCCGCATTGAAGAAACCGAAATTTTCCAGACGATTGCGCAATAGATTTTCATTATACTCTCGATTGACATCACGCAACAACACGGGTTCTTCACCAATCTTCTTGAAGAATTTTTTTATGATGTTGTTCCCGACTGAATCTCCAGCCATATTATTAAAATATAGCTTGAAAGGTATCCCCACCAGTCGTTTATTCGGTTTGGGCATTAGGGCCTCTTCCAGGCGGGTTGATATCTTTTCCTTATTTTCCTTAGAAATGGTGTCCGACTCGACGATGACATTCCCCTTCACATATAAGCTTTCTCCTTCTTTCAGATTCTTGGTTGACGAGCAGGAGGCTATAAATGCAGCGAATGTTACTATTCCAACACTATACTTTAATCTAACCCGCATGATAACTCCTTTCCTCATCTTCATTTTTTATTGCTGTTGTTCTGATGGTATCTAAATTTGATTTTGGACCATTGCTTTTTGGTAATTTTTTGCTTGAGTCCAGTTGCTGTTTACGTTTCTCTTCTTCTCTTTCCTCCATACGTTTTCTGTATGCTGGACTATGTAGCATCAAACTGTCACGGATGACCGTGCGCACGCTATCACGATAGATTGAGTCGGTTTCCATGCGCTCCACATCGAAACGTTTTCTGAAACTTTTGCTATTCGTATCATAGTACTCTTTGAGTTTTTTTGAACTCATCCAGATTTCCTTAAATCTGTTGTAATCCATATTGATGATAAATCCAATACCTGTTTCTACATATTGGCCCTGAAGTGTAACCTGATATTGATTCTTTCGGTATACCCGTGCAAAATAACGGCCGTCTTGTGAAAGCTGATAATCCAATTGGATATCTCCGGCGATATTATTGGCAGTCTCTCCAGGCCGCGTGTTTCCTTCCACTTCAAAATTGGATCCAATAGTAATTTTTAAACGATCATTTAAGAGCATTTTCGATACACCTATATTCAGATCCGTGCGGGTTTGTCCAGCTCCTGTAGCATAATCCTCTTCTGAAGTTAAATTAAAATCCAGTTCTACTCCTGTAATAAGTTCGGAAGCCAAGCGGTTCAACTGACCACTTAGGAAGGAACTGATACTATTTCTCACAATAGCTTCGGTACCACCGCCACCCGAAAGACTCTCAAATGGATTGGTCGACATAAAGCGCCCCAATACAATAAGTGAAAAGACCTGCTTGTTGAGTTCAGACGGATTTTCACGTAACGTCGTCAATGCATTGTTTACCTTGCTGATTACATCTTGCGAAACAACCGAGTTGTTTTCGTCCAGGTCAATATCAAAATTCAGTTGCGGCTGGAACAATTTGTCTGTAATCTTTAGTAAGACATTGAACGGAATACGTTGCTTATACAAATTGGCATTTTCTGAACCGAGTTGCGTCGCAACAAGCTCTAAAGTCGGTGCTTTCGTCGTATATGCTGCTGTGATATTCAGCTGGGCATCCAATGGATCGCCATTCCAGGTAATGGTGCTTCCTTTTCGGAACGTAAAATCTTTCTTCACAGGGCCAAAACTAAATGAATAGCTTCCCTTGTCAACGGTAAACGTCCCAGATAAAGTTATTTTGCTACTGGCATCGATACCTGCGTTCAGCTCGGCTTCACCCTGGATGTTCAGGGCATCCTGCGAACCAGCATCCAGAAGAATCTTAAATTTAGCATCCTTATCTGTTTGAAGGTTGAGGTCCACATCGATCCCCGTTAAACGGGTGACAGTCATGGAATCTAATTTGGCAAAAACATTTGCTCTTGTTGTATCCCTCTTATCAACAAATTCAACAACCCCTTTACGATCGGCCATTCCTGGATCATCGTTTGGCATGACAAAGGTAAAATCGGTATCATCTAACACTTTGATTGTACCGTCCACGATAGGTTTATCGAGATTTCCGCGAATGCGCAGATTCGAAGTAAGATACATTTTACCATAGAACATGTCATTATCGCTTTGTGTTGAATTGAGCACTTCAAAATTGTCCGTATTGACATTGAGATTAAAATCAAAATCAGTATACGTTGTCGTGGCTATGGATCCCGTCAGCTTAGCAATATTTCCCTTTTTGTCTTCTAATGCAAATTTGGGAAAAGTAATGCCTCTTTCATCCAAATGAATTGTTTCGTTTTTTGCTTTAAAGAGTGCATTCAGCATGGCAATATTAAATTGTGCATCTTTAAAATTAACATCGCCGTTAATGAGCGGTTTAGATGGTGATCCTGTTATTTTCAATTGGCCTTCAAGATTTCCTTTCGAATCTTTAAGATATCCGAGGCTAAATGCTTGCACGGTCTGCATCGAAAGCGGCGCAATATCTAAGGTAAAATCTAAGCTTGCTTCTCCCTGGGGGGGATTCACAAAATCACCATTTAAGACAACATTGTTGCCATTCTCGCTAATACTAATATTGGCATTGTACGTGTTTTCTTTCTCATTATTAACCTTAATATTGACATTCCCAACGGTATCCTGTCCAATATAAAATTTATTGATAACAAGATCCGATACAAATACAGGGCTGCTCTCCAGGCGCGATATGGTCGCCTGACCATTAATTCCACCCCCGAGATCTACGGTTTCGCTTTCGAGCATTTTACTTAATGTCTCAATCCGGAAATTCTTGAACGCAATGTTTATCGGTGAATTGAGTACACTATCCTGCGAAGATATACTAAGCTCTTGTCCCTTATTGCTTAAGATAAATTCATTGGCCTGAATCCCTGTACGTCCAAATTTGAGCACATTGTTTGGATTTATTGTCCATTTGTCGTAATTCAGCATAAGGCCATCCTGCAGTAAACTGAAAACAAATGCCCCATTATCAACACGCATATTTGCACCCAGATGATACTGCTCTTTTTCTTTCTTGTCTTTTATCCATAATCCAAAGTCTAAGTTGTTTTGAATGACTTTGCCACTGAATACCGTATTGACAAGTTCAATATTACTTACCTTGATCTTATTGATCAATGCGGAGTAATACAGTGTACTATCCAGCGTATTGATGTCAAAAGTGACGTTATTGATTTCGGTACCATTATATATTATTTTGGGAGCATCCAACTTGGCGAGAATCGTTTTAGATTGACTGTTAAACATACCGTCCAAGGTGATGTCCGACATGGCTGTTAGTTCCGGTAAAAAATCCTTTATAAACTTCGTTCTGGTCAACTGAGCCGAAAACTCTATATTCTGTGGGTCATATTTTGGTACTTCAACAGCTTTACCGGGTTGGTAGTATACCTGCAGAATGTCCTGTATGGCATTCTGCAATTCCAGAATTTTATATTTACCAACTAGATGAGCATTTAAAAAGTTTGATTTTAGAAGCAATAAATTACGGCTGGTATCGGCTTTTGCTATAAGCGAAATGCTGTCTAAAGAATAATATGCACCACTGTAAAAGATAGATGAATTGGTAATATGTGCTTCACCGTTTAAAAAATTTGGATCCGCTGAACTAAACTTTCCGACGAGTTTACCCTGGTATTTGAACTCGTCATCCATTAACTTTAAATTCTTAAGATTGATGGTATCTACCTGAAGCTCGAAATCCACCTGTGGATATTTGGACTTCATATTCGCTGTTGCATTTAACGTCAATTGAATATTTGGATCAGGACTAACCACAGCCGCTTTGATATCTCCTTTGTCTGCGGTCAGGTTCATGTCGATATTCTGATACCGGTAACCCATGGCGTCCATTCGGTTTACTTTACCATCGAAGTTGGCTACAAGCTTCTTGGGGTCAGTACCATGGCCTTTAATCTTTCCTTCAAAAGAAAGAATGCCGAGGGTACTGTCCATTTTCATGATCTTACCAATGTCGAAATCACGAATACTGACAAAGGCATCATAGGTTGTATCGCGGCCGATCATGCCCACCTTACCATTAAACTTGGCCGTTCCCTTTTCTGTAACCAGCGAAAGATTGGTGTTAAAGGCATTCATACCGCCTTTAAATGTTCCCGTAAGGCCAATCGTATTCGGTAGCTCAATACCGCTCGGAAGTATATTTTTAGAAATTAGTTTTTCGATATCCGAACGGCCTGTCGTCAATTTCTTTAAATTAAGATCCAGTGACATTTTATCCACTTCGGGGAGCCCCCTTAACCGTAGGCTCGCTATGACACGTGTATTGGACAGGGTTTGGAAATCAATTGCTGGAATATTCAGATCATTTACCTTACCCACAACACGTCCATCGATAGCAAATTTTTTGTCCATCAAGGGTTTCATCACCTGCATAGTATCCAAAAAAGGGGCAAAATAGTAAATGTCGCGCATATCGACATGACTCTTTTTGATGTTTGCATTGACGTAGAGGAGTTCCGGTTTTTTTGCAACAATATCCAATGATGGATAGGAGACTTTTACGTAATCCCGTAGGAGCGTACGTGGAGTTTCCGCATACAGATTTTTGATTTCAGCACCAGTATTTGTATACTTAAAATCTCCCTTTAATTGTTTGATCACAAAACCCGAACGATCAGAGGCTACCAGTTCTTTCAAAGATCCACTGATTGAATCGGCACTGTAGTAAAGATCACTTAAGCTGGTTTTCATACCCGGGATCTTAATGTTAAAATAATCAAAACCCTTCATCCGCGCCTGATTGTCATCGCGGTAAGCTAAACTTGTATTATTGATCTGAATATCTTTGGCCGATACAATCCAGTTTACTTTGGTCGTATCTGCTGTAGGTTTAGCTATGCTGTTTGCTTTTTTTAGGACCTTTCCAAAGAGCACACTGTTGTCCGAACCGTCGAGGCTGATTGTTTGAATATCCACAACTTCTTTGTTGAGGTCGATCTTGTTAATGTCTGCGTGAAGATTTTCGACATAAAACTTGGTGTTCAAGAGGCTGGACTGATCTTCATAACGCACTAAGATATTGGTCAAGTCCGCGATCTGTATGCCAACATCGGGAAGCAATGTGGTTGTTTGAGCCGTTTTATCCGTAATGCCAAAGTCCTCAACAGAAGGCGCTGCGCCGTCAACCATCGGCCGCCATTGTTTGATGGTAGCACTCAGACCATCTATCTTCACTTTTGGAAGATTGAAAGCCATATTTTTTGTTAGATCAAACTTCTTAATGTTGGTATTTAGGCTGTTGAGATATACGTCAGCGCTGGTCCCAATTACATCATCGGCATAGACAATATGAAATTTATCAAATTTTACTTTATCGAGGTTGAATAGGAGTGCTGAACTGCTGTCGGCAGTTGGAGTGCTTTCTTTTTGCGATGCAAATGCTTTGACAATATAATCAAAGTTGAACGAACTGTCAGGTAATGTACGGCGAATTTTCGCGGTGATACCTTCTGCTTCTATACTTTGGATTTCAACCGTATTTTTTAGCAGTTTCAGCATATTGATATCCACAGCTATCGATTTTCCAGCAACCAATGTGTCCTTGCTTTGGTCCGCTAAATAGATGTCCTGTAAAACTAGTTTCTTAGGAAAATCGATATTGATGTAGCCGATTTTAACGGGCGTACCAATCTTGCCTTCAACATATTGAGTTACTTTTCCGGCAATATAATTCTGAACCGATGGTATTCGAATTAAAAATACAATTAGAATAGCAAGCGCAATTATTACTCCAATAATCCACAAAATTGTTTTGAAAGCAACTCGGGTAAATCTGTTCAACGTGTAATTTGATTTAAGTATCTATTAATAAAAATTAAAACGGGAAAAAGTTACATCAAATAATTGACCAAACCTGTATAGTCATATAAAGTTTTTTGTTTTTTAATTTTATGTTAATAAAAACATTAAATACCTATCAATTTGTCAAAAAATAGGTATTTAATGGGAATATATGGCTATGCTGAACGAGCTCGTTTGTCTAACATTGAAGCAATTATTCAAGCAATTTTTTATATCTCCCCCAGTTTTCAAAAACTACCCATAGCCAGATAATGAAAAGTACAGCCCAAATAATCAATCCCTGCTGACTATAGAAAATCATGTTATGGGTAAAAATACCAATGAGGATCGGGAAGATGACCAATGCACCCAACGTTCTTGTCTTTGGAAAAATAAATAGTAAACCGCCAATGAGCTCGATAATTCCAATCAGTGGCATTAGCCATTTTATAGCGTTAAAAGCCTCAAATACCTTTTTCATGTCCATATCCATTGGTGGAGCTGGCATATAATGAAAAAGTTTATCCAGGCCCGCATTAATGAATAGCAAGGCAAATAGAATACAAAGTATATTTTTTAAGATTTTCATAGCAGGCAATCTGAGTTGATTAGTTTACTGTTATTGTGGTTGGTGGATCCGTACTGTTGTCTTCGTTGTCATTGTCTTCCTTTTGACTATTGCGTTCCACAGTAATGGTACACTCTGTAAGTAATGCTGCGACTGCTCCAATCGCTGCAAAAACAGGCGCTAAGATCAAGCCTATGGCCCCAACAGTCACTGGAAAGCTCATGATTTCCTTTCCATGTTTGTCCGAAATGCTAATTTTGTTCACGTTGCCCTCAGCAATAATTTCTTTGATTTTCTGCAAAAGGTTTTCACCGTTAATCTGAAATGTTTCTTTAAATCCCATAATCGTATAATTTAAGTTCGCTATTATAAAGTTATTCATTTTTTACAGAATTAGGATAAACTTTCCGGTATTGTTCCATTCGAAGTCAATTTTAAACTACACCAGACTCTCTCGCGAAACAACCATACCTTATTCATTAAGCGCTTTTTAGAAAATCCTTGAAATGAAATTTCCGATACTAAAAGGGAAATTGACGGGGGCATATCCTTAGTAAACCCTGGATACCTCCTCCAGTCTTCACACGATCATTTGTCGTATATACTTCGGTACTCGTACGGTATTTCTTCGGTTACAACCGAAGAAGCACCGTACGAGTACCGAACAAGTACCGAACAAGTACCGAACAAGAACCGAACGAGCGCCGAAGAAAAGGCGAATTTTCTTTACGGGTCTTATACGGGGTCTTATACGGCTATAGCTTTACAGTTTTGTTTAAAAACGTAAAGGAAACATGAATGAACAAGCCTTATCAAGATTTGAATTCGAAGAAGAATTTAAAGAGAAATTAGTAGAGCTGGTGCTTTATAAAAATCTATCAGCAGAACAAACTGCAAAAAAGTACGGACTCCCCAATACGACGATCTTAATCAATTGGATTAACAATTATAAACGCAAATTAGAAAAGGGAGCCGTAACTTTAGTACCTATGGAAAAGCCAGGAACAAAAGACGTTACCGCTCTAAAAAAACGGATCAAGGATCTGGAGAAAGCTTTAGAAAAAGCCAATGTGCTAATTTACGGTCTTAACTTTATGATTGACCATGCTGAAAAGGAGAACAAAATTGCGATCCGAAAAAAAGTGGTACCAAACAATAAAGCTAATCAAAAAGCATGTGACAAGGATGGGAGTCGGTCCACTTTGTAAATTGTTTGGTAAAAGCCGACAAGCTTATTACGATCATATATGGCATCTTCACGACCATACTGATCAGGAAAATCTGGCTGTAGACATGGTTCGCCTTGTTCGCCGTGAACTACCTGGGTTAGGTGGTCACAAGCTTTATAAATGTCTATATACTCCTTTCCGAAGTAATGGAATAAATATTGGTAGAGACAAGTTATACAAGGTGCTCAAAAAACATAGATTATTGATAGACAGGAAAAAGAAGCGTGCGCCAGTAACCACGAATTCAAATCATTCCTATCTGAAATATCCTAACCTAATCAAAGAGTTAGCACCTACGCGTAGTAATGAATTATGGGTTTCAGATATTACATATATTTCAGTAGGCTATGATTTCAATTATCTTTCTCTCATAACTGATGCATACTCGAGAAAAATTATGGGCTATTGCCTTCATCCCCAGCTGACTGCTCAAGGGGCAATTAAAGCTCTGCAAATGGCACTCAAGGAAAAACCGGCCCCCAATACTCTGATTCATCATTCGGATCGAGGTGTGCAGTACTGTTCCTTCGACTATATACTAAGGTTGAAAAAAGCGGGTGTAAAAATCAGTATGACAGAAAACGGAGAGGCTTATGAAAACCCTATTGCAGAAAGAATTAATGGTATATTAAAAACAGAATTTAAACTC
This sequence comes from Sphingobacterium sp. UBA5996, assembly GCF_002429765.1. Lineage (NCBI taxonomy): Bacteria > Pseudomonadati > Bacteroidota > Sphingobacteriia > Sphingobacteriales > Sphingobacteriaceae > Sphingobacterium > Sphingobacterium sp. UBA5996. Next base: position 90,527 of record NZ_DJAS01000024.1, on the reverse strand, counting down.
AAAAGGGTATTTTCTTCAAGGAGTGAAGCCCTGTTGGAAGTGACTAAAAGTATAGAATCGTATAATCATTTGCGTCCGCACATGAGTTGTGATTTTCTAACACCTGCGGTAGCACATGTAACAGATGTACCATTAATCAAGCGTTGGAAAAACTGTAGGAAAAAATATAAAAGTTTACAAAAAAACAATTAAATTCATAATATCAATTCACCCACCAAAACTGTAAAGTAAGAACCGTATTAGACCTTTTGTAAACCTTTTTCAGGAATGGACAAGGCGGTAACACCTTAAAAAAGTATAATCTAACGGCGAATTCAAGAAGAATGTGGATGTTTCAATTGGGCGGTATGCAAAAAAAAGTCCCGTGCATTACACGGGACCTGATCACCTGTATCGTTTAGGTGTTAACCTAATGTTATTAAACTTTCTTGCAGTATTTTAATCTTAGCTTCTGCGTCAGCTTTTTTGCTTTTCTCGTTTTCGACAATTTCAGGTTTTGCATTTTGTACAAATCGCTCATTAGAAAGCTTCTTGTCTACCGAAATTAGGAAACCCTTTAAGTATTCCAATTCTTTCTCAATGCGTTCACGCTCGGCATCCGCATCAACATTGTTTTCCAAAGTCACATAACATTCATCTTTGCCGGCAAGGAAACTGGCAGCACCTGCAATTTTCTCAGAGACAAAAGTCACGTCCTCCAAATTGGCAATCTTAGTGATGATAGCAATGTATTGTTTCAAGTTGATCTCAGATTGCTGATTGATCGCTAATGGCAACGCAATTTTAGGGGAGATACCTTTAGAATTACGGATATTACGAATCTCAGAAATGATCTGTTGTGCGACAGCGAAATCTTTAATAAGCTGCTCATCAAAGGCATCTGCCGTCGGATAGGGAGCGACGATAATGCAATCTTTCTCCTCTTTTATTCCGAACAATTCGTCGTGCCATAATTCTTCCGTCAGGAAAGGCATGAAAGGGTGCACCAGCGTAAGTATACGTTGAAAAAATGATTTTACCGTGTCTAAGGTTTCGCCAGAAATCGGTGAGCCGTAAGCCGGTTTTACTAATTCAAGATACCAGGCGCAAAAGTCATCCCATACTAATTTATAGGTTGTCATCAGCGCATCTGATAAACGATAATGCTTAAAGTTTTCCTCGATATCGACCAAAGACTGATTTAATCTTGCCTCAAACCAGGCAGCCGCAATTTTATCGGACGCCGAAGCTGGTGCGGCGGTGATTTCCCAGCCTTTAACCAAGCGGAAAGCATTCCAGATTTTATTGGCAAAATTCCGTCCCTGTACACAGAGTTCAACATCGAAAGGTAGGTCATTACCCGCTGGAGCAGTTAATAACATCCCCATTCTCGTCGCATCGGCACCGTATTCGTTCATCAAATCAATCGGGTCAGGTGAGTTGCCCAGCGATTTGGACATTTTGCGGCCGAGTTTGTCCCGTACAATCCCAGTAAAATAAACATTTTCAAAAGGCAATTGTCCGCGGAATTCATATCCTGAAACGATCATACGTGCTACCCAGAAAAAGATGATATCGGGGGCAGTGACCAAATCTTGGGTTGGGTAATAATAATTTATTTCTGGATTTTCTGGTTCATTGATACCATTGAAGACCGAAATTGGCCATAACCACGCTGAAAACCACGTGTCAAGGACATCTTCGTCTTGACGGAGATCTTCTGCTTGAAGATTTGCATTGCCCGACTTTTCTTGCGCTAATACCAGTGCTTCTTCAACTGTTTGTGCAACCACAAAGTCTTCGTTGCCATCGCCATAGAAATATGCCGGTATTTGATGGCCCCACCACAATTGTCTTGAGATATTCCAGTCGGTCACATTCTCCATCCAATTGCGGTAAATATTTTTGAATTTTGTCGGATGAAATTTGATGGTATCATCCATGACATTATCCAAAGCCGGTTTCGCAAGGTCTTCCATTTTAAGGAACCACTGATTGGAGATTTTGGGCTCGATCACCGCACCGGTTCGCTCTGAAGTCCCCACATTATTGGTATAATTCTCAACTTTTTCCAATAACCCCTTTTCCTCAAGCTCTTTCTCAATTTCCTTCCGGACTTTAAAACGATCCATACCAGCATAGTGTAAGCCGTTGTCGTTCAGCTTTGCTTCGTCAGTGAAGATATCCACAAACTCCAGATGGTGTTTTTTGCCGAGCGCATAGTCGTTTACATCGTGTGCTGGTGTAACTTTTAGACATCCGGTACCGAACTCCAAATCTACATATTCATCTTCAATGATGTTCACTTTTCTGCCTACGATCGGTACAATGACTTGCTTTCCTTTTAACCAGGTGTAGCGTTCATCGTTGGGATTGATACAGACCGCTGTGTCACCAAAAATTGTTTCGGGACGGGTCGTTGCAACAACAATGTATTGATCAGTACCATCAACCTGATATTTCAGGTGATATAATTTACCATTTTTCTCTTTATAAATAACTTCTTCGTCGGAAATATTTGTTTTTGCTTCCGGATCCCAATTGACCATGCGGTAGCCCCGATAAATCAATCCTTTGTTATACAGATCTACAAATACGCGGATAACAGATTGATACAACTCTGGGTCCATCGTAAAACGCGTGCGATCCCAGTCACAGGAAGCACCAAGTTTTTCCAATTGTTTCAGAATAATACCACCATATTTTTCTTTCCATTCCCAAGCATGCTTTAAGAAATCTTCGCGGGATAACGATCGTTTGTCAATTCCTTGTTCTTTCAACATAGCGACGACCTTGGCTTCAGTAGCAATGGAGGCGTGATCGGTCCCCGGTACCCAACAGGCGTTTTTCCCCTGCATACGTGCTCGGCGAATCAAAACATCTTGAATGGTATTATTTAGCATATGCCCCATGTGCAACACTCCAGTGACGTTTGGAGGAGGCATCACAATCGTGTAAGGTTCACGTTCGTCAGGGGTGGAACGGAAAAATCCGTTCGCTTTCCAATAGCTGTACCACTTTTCTTCAGCTTCTTTTGGATTATAAGTTTTCGCTATGCTCATTTTAAATTTTCTATTCAAACTTTTAAGGAACACAAAAGTAAGTATTTCTATGTTATTTTCCTTAGTTATCAGCTGATCTTGTGCGCAAACAAAAAGATGCTATCCATCACGTATCGGCAATTCATTCAAACACCATCCTGCTTTAGCAGAAGAGTTTGCTATTTACGCGGTATACTACCTCAGGGGTACTTTATAATTTTTTAATCTTTTATTCATATTACTAAGTAATTAGCCTGTATTTCATGTAAATTAATGTAAATTTGCCTGTTTTATTTTTACGCGAAAGAATGCAACGATTTGCTAAAGAGTTGAGAGCTTTAACACAGTATTTTCTATTCTGGTTAATTATCTGTTTTATAGATAGATTGATTTTTGTTACTGCTTTTTTTGAGAAAATTGGTTTTTCCAATATTACAGAGGTTTTCAGAATTTACTATCATGGCCTCAATCTGGATTTCTCTGCTGTTTCTTACATATGTGCACTACCCTTCCTTGTGTATTGTATATTAAGTTTTTTTCCAAAGCTCAAACCCAAAAGGCGGATCTTGGATGTCTATACCATTATTGTGCTGGTTTTATTTTTTGTGACAAGCTTTATCAATGTCAATATCTACCGGGAATGGGGCGACAAGATTTCCAAGCGTGCGATTGATTCTTTTTTGGCCTCACCTTCAGGAGCAGTAGCTTCGGCAGAAGCCACGCCGGTATTTCTTCCAATCGTCGGCATGGTGATCGGCATATTGTGTGGCTATTTTTTATACCGCTGGATGTTTAAAAAGGTATTCTTTTTCAATATCAAATCTCCGGTTGGTAATATCTTTAAACTGCTCGTCGGAATGTTTGTCCTTTTCACGTTTATTCGCGGCGGTTATGGGCGGGCAACATTAAACCCCAGTAAAGCTTATTATTCGGAAGATACATTTTATAATCATGCGGCAGTCAATACGCAATGGGCTTTTTTACGCGATTTCTTTGCTAAAAATACCAAACTGAAAAACCCATATAGTTACTATAGCGATCAGAAAGAGATCGCAGACAAACTACGGCCCGCCTTTCAGCATCAGCCCGATTCGGCGGTTCAGGTGCTTTCAACGACTCGTCCGAATGTGGTTTTTATTATGTTAGAAAGTTTTGTCGGAGACCTCATCCAGTCCCTCGGGGGGGAGAAGGGAATTACTCCACACATGGAAGAGTTGATCAAAGGGGGGATTTTGTTTGACCATATTTATTCTGCTGCTGATCGATCTGACAAAGGAATGGTTGCGATATTGAGTGGCTTTCCGGCGCAAGGCCCGGAAAGTATTATTAAATATATTGATAAACATGAAAATATGCCTGCAATTGGGCAAGAGCTTGATCATGCAGGTTACGAAACATCCTTTTACCACGGTGGACAAAGTGAGTTTTACAATTTTAAATCGTATATGCTGACACATGGGATAGCTAAGGTTGTGGACAATGCTAATTTTGGCTTGGATGCTGAACGTGCCTCGTGGGGGGTATATGACCATGTGGTTTTTAATCGGATGATCAACGACTTCAAAAAGGAAAAACAGCCTTTCTTTTCTACGATCTTTACCTTGGTCAATCACGAGCCATTCGATTTAAAAAACGGTTATAAATTTGGCAATGCTACCAATGCAGATAAGTTTAGAAGCACAGCATATTACACGGATTCAGTAGTGTATGACTTTATCTCAAAAGCCAAAAAAGAAGCTTGGTATAAGAATACTCTTTTTGTTATTGTAGCTGATCATGGACACCGCCTTCCTTCAGAAAAATGGGAGCTATTCCATCCTAATCGCTTTCATATTCCATTGATTTTTTTCGGAGATGTTATCAAGCCCGAGTTTCGGGGGAAAATTTTCAGCAGAATTGGCAATCAGACAGATTTGGCAGCAACGTTATTGACCCAATTGAAACTTCCAACCGAACGTTACCACTGGAGCCGGGATTTGTTTAATCCAACGACACCTCAAATTGCCTTTTATAATTCCAAAGATGCCTTTGGAGTGATTACTCCAGAACAAGCTGTTTCATTTGATAATGTGGGAAGGATAATCAACTATAGATCGAACAAGGAATATCCAGTGAGCAAAACAGATAGTTTGTTGAATATCGGTAAAGCGTATTATCAAGAGGTATATCGTGAATTTTTAAAATATTAGGACTATGAAATTAAAAGGAGTACTTGCACCGTATTTTGCTGTCGCAATTCGTTTTATCTTTCTTTTGGTCATTTATGCGTTGTTAAGATTGGGGTTTTATGGCATCAATGCCTCCTTATTTCCGCACGTCGATGCGGGTAAGCTCCTGGTGATGTTTGCCGGTGGTGTGCGTTTCGACATTGTAGCCCTGCTGTATTTAAATATTCTTTATATTGTGATGATGACTGTTCCGGGACCGTTTAAGGATAACCGGGTCTATCAGCAAGTCGCGAAATGGATCTTCGTTGTGGTCAATTCAATAGGAATAGCCTTGAACCTGATTGATTTTGCCTATTATCCCTTTACACTCAAAAGAACTACAGGTACAGTAATCGATCAATTTTCAAATGAATCAAACTTGATGAAACTGGCCTTTGATTTTTGTTTGGACTATTGGTATCTTATCGTACTATTGGCTCTTATCGTGTATGGCCTGATGAGATCCTATCAGCTTATTCAGCTGGAAAAGATCAAGAAATATAACTGGAAGTCATTTTTGATCCAAGTACCTTTGTTTCTATTGACCGCCTTTCTTTTCATTGGTGGGGTACGTGGGGGCTGGGCCCATAGCACGCGTCCCATTACGTTAAGCAATGCCGGAGATTATGTAGAAACACCAGAAGAAATGAATATTGTACTGAACACACCATTCAGTATATTGAAAACATTAAAAGCTGTAAATCTGAAACCTGTTCATTATTATTCTGACCAAGAGCTTGAGCAGTTATACAATCCCATTCATATACCAAAAGCAGACCAGCCTTTTGCAAAGAAAAATGTCGTCGTTCTGATTTTGGAGAGTTTTGCAAAAGAACATTTTGGCGAATTGAATAAAGATATCCAAGGTGGAAAATACAAAGGTTATACGCCTTTTTTGGATTCATTGATCCGCCATGCTTACACTTTTACAGATACGTATGCCAATGGGCGTAAGTCAATTGATGCACTACCATCCGTGATTACCGGAATTCCTTCGATAGGTGAACCTTTTGTACTTTCCATATACTCGGGAAATGAAACCACGAGCTTAGCAAAGCTGTTGGGTAAGAAAGGGTATGAGACGGCCTTTTTCCACGGGGCACCTAATGGCAGTATGGGCTTTTCGGCTTATATGAAATTGGCAGGCATTCAGCATTATTTTGGTAAGAATGAATATAACAATGATGCGGACTTTGATGGCATATGGGGAATCTGGGATGAACCTTTTTTGCAATTTGTCGCAAACAAGATCAATACTTTTCATCAACCATTTTTCGTCAGTTTCTTCTCATTATCCTCACATCATCCGTTTAAAGTACCCGAAAAATATCAGGGAAAATTTCCAAAAGGACCTTTGCCAGTACAAGAGCCCATTGGATATACCGATAATGCGCTGCGCGAATTTTTTGCGACAGCATCTAAAATGCCCTGGTACAAGAACACCGTCTTCGTGATTTGTGCAGACCATGCTACTGTAAGCTACCTGCCAGAATATCAAACGGCAGCAGGGGGCTTCCAAATTCCTATTATATTTTATGCACCAGGCGATAACCTAGTTGGCAAAGCGGATAAACTGGTACAGCAAATAGATATTATGCCGACGATTTTAAATTATTTGCATTATGATGAACCTTATTTTGCCTTTGGTTCGGATGCCTTCAAACCGGGTAAGGACAATTTTGTGCTCAATAACAATGCAGGGAGCTATAACCTTTATTATAAAGATTATATGATGTCCTATGATGGACTGAAAGTGACATCATTTTATGACTTAAAGAAGGACCGCTTGATGAAACAGGATCTACTGAAACAGCATCCCGCCGTACTGGATACGATGGAGACCAAAATGAAAGCATTTATTCAACAGTATAACAACCGCATGATTGAAAATAAGCTAACCTACAAAAAGTAGGCTGTCGGTTTTCTAGGTGGAAAACCTTGATCGGATGCTTCTGTCTATAATCAATAGAACCAGGTCGTAAATGATGTAGATCAAGGGTAAGGTGAAGATGACTAGCAGTATAAAGCCCCGGGATTTCTCCTCAAATGAACCGTTGATCAGATAGTTGGCCAGACTGGACCAAAACCAGCAGAAGAAATAGAAGGAGCTTGGAATAATTAGGTTTCCAATAAGCAGTGCATAGCGGTATTTGCCACCTTTGTATTTTAGATAAATACATCGGATATGTAGGTATAACAAAAATAGCGATCCGATCAGCGCAAGCAGTTCCGGGTGTACCCAAAGAATTGCTTTTGCTAACGGGGAGGTCTTCAAGCCGACTTCTATATGGAAACTCTCTTTCTTTTCTACCTGATCAATGTCCCAGTGCATGATTGAATCCGTTTTTAATTTGGAGGTTCCCAAATCCTGTGCAAGGACTTCCATGTCACCGTTTAGGTGGAGATACAGGTCAATTGGGCCAAAGGAAGACCAGTATCTGGAAGGAAATAAGAGGTAGTCAATTTCGTATCTGGTTCGGATATCGCGCCGGTCATAGCCCATATAAGCGCTGTATTGAACCTGAATATTGTTTTCGCCTTTGTGTAGCTTAGCGGTAAAATAAAATGCATCATTCAGCGAGATGCGCTTCCATTCATCGCTGTCGTAGCTGATTTCATAATAGCCATCCTTTAAACGTAAAAAAGGGAACTTCGAATCGGGCTGATCCATCCTCTTTGCTTTAATTTCTTTCTGATTGACAATGACCCGGTCCAATCCATCCATATTTAGCGCGAGAAATACGAGCGGTAATTCGATCTCTTCTTCAGCATGGATATTGTATACAATGCTGAAGTGACTACGATAGTCCGAATGATCATCAGTGCTGTCCAATAAAAGGCGGATGTCGATACGCTCATGGGTGACTTTTACCTTGCCGGCAGGGACGAGCTGTCCTGTTATGCTGTGCGGACTTCTTGGGTTTGCCATGTTGGCAAACAGTGTCGTTACAGTGAGTAATAGATATGCAGCTGTTATTAAAATTTTCATTTTGTTTGATAAGGTCTGCTTAATAATCAATTTCGCGTTTTTATAGGAGCTTTTATGTTATCAAGCCGGCTGTATATAGAGATATGCTTGATCTTTAACAAGATGAAAGTAAAAATTAAAAGGGAGAAATTAAAAAGGCGGTTTATATTCGGCTATCTCTGATTTATATTCGTTAAGTAGACCGTTTCTTTTTTGAAGGTTCTTTCTGGTCAATAAGATCAGACACTTTCAGAAAAAAAAGACCTATACCACAAAGGCATAGGTCTTTTTTATATTTCCAAACTTTATTGCGGTTTAAACACCCAACAATAAACGAGCTGGATCTTCTAATAATTGTTTTACACGTACCAAGAAGCTAACTGATTCACGACCATCAATGATGCGGTGGTCATAAGAAAGCGCGATATACATCATTGGACGGATCACCACCTGACCATTTTCAGCAATAGGACGTTGGATGATGTTGTGCATACCCAAGATTGCCGATTGTGGCGCGTTGATGATTGGCGTAGACATCATTGATCCGAATACACCACCATTGGTAATTGTAAATGTACCACCAGTCATTTCGTCGATCGTTAATTTGTTGTCACGTGCTTTACCTGCCAATGCGGCAATTGCTTTTTCGATCTGCTCCAATGACATGGCATCAGCGTTACGGATAACTGGAACTACCAATCCTTTAGGTGCAGAAACCGCGATTGAAACATCTGCGAAATCAGAATATACAATTTCGTTATCTTCAATACGTGCATTGACAGCAGGCCATTCAGCTAACGCAGTTGTTACTGCTTTTGTAAAGAATGACATAAAACCTAGACCGATACCAAATTTCTCTTTAAAAGTATCTTTATATTTGGCACGTAAATCCATGATCGGCTGCATATTGACTTCATTGAATGTTGTCAACATCGCTGTTTCGTTTTTAACGGCAACTAAGCGTTTTGCGATCGTTTTTCTTAAGGAAGATAATTTCTCACGACGTTCGTTTCTAGAACCCGCCACGGGAGCAACTGTCGCAGCTGGAGCCGCAGCAGGTTTTGCTGCTGGTGCTGCAGCTTTAGCAACGGGTTGAGCTTTTTCGGCATCTTCTTTTGTGATGCGACCTTCTTTCCCTGTTCCTTTTATTGTAGAAGGATCAATTCCTTTTTCTCTTAAGATTTTTGCAGCAGCAGGAGAAGCTGTACCAGCAGCATAGCTATCTGGATCTTCCTCTTTCGCGGCAGCCGCTGGAGCAGCAGTTGATGATGCCTCCTTAGCAGGTGCAGCAGCTGGAGCTGAATCGCCAGTAGGGGCAGCACCCTCTTCAATTGTACAAACAACAGCACCGATTTCTAAAGTATCACCTTCTTGTGCAATGATTCTTAAGATACCTGCTTTTTCAGCTGGTAATTCAAACGTTGCTTTGTCTGATTCCAGTTCGGCGATGTTTTCATCCATCTCCACATAATCGCCATCTTGTTTCAACCATTGTGATAAGGTTACCTCCGTGATTGATTCACCTACGGTTGGTACTTTAATTTCTAAGCTCATATATAATGTTCTTTATTGACAATTGCGTCCTATAGCTAGGACGCAATTGATTTTAAATTGTTTTTATTCGAATGATTTATTTAAGATTGCTGCCTGTTGAGCAACGTGTTGCTTCATATAACCTGTTGCTGTACTTCCACTTTCTTTGCGGGCAACAAAACCTGTAAATGCAATCTCAGTACCCATGAGTTTACGGCAATAATAAGACCAAGCCCCCATGTTTTCGTTTTCTTCCTGAACCCAGACAAACTCTTTTGCTTTTGTGTATTTTTTGCGGATTGCTTTCAATTGATCTGTAGGGATCGGAAACAATTGCTCGACACGAACGATAGCAACATCTTTGCGCTTATCCGCCTCTTGTTTTTCTAATAAGTCGTAGTACACTTTACCCGAACAGAACAATACGCGTTTAACATCTTTTGCTGAAACATTAACATCGTCGATTACCTCTTGGAAAACACCTTCTGTAAAGTCTTTTAAAGGCGACACCACTTTTGGATGACGCAACAATGATTTTGGTGTAAATACAATCAACGGTTTGCGGAACTCGCGTACCAGTTGACGACGCAACAAATGGAAGTAGTTTGCAGGTAAAGTACAGTTGGCTAAGATCATATTTTCATCTGCACACAGCTCCAAGAATCTTTCGATACGTGCTGAAGAGTGCTCAGGACCCTGACCTTCCATACCGTGAGGAAGCATCATAACCAATCCGTTGGAGCGTTTCCATTTCGTCTCTGCACTAGATAGATATTGATCCACAATAATTTGAGCACCATTATAAAAATCTCCGAATTGCGCTTCCCAAATGGTCAATGAATTGGGATTAGAGGATGCATAGCCATATTCAAAACCCAAAACAGCATACTCGGAAAGTAAGGAGTTATAGATGGAGAATTTATCGCCGCCTTTCACATGAGCTAAAGGAACATATTTTTCTTCTGAATCTTCAAGCGTTAATACGGCATGACGGTGTGAGAAGGTACCACGTTGCACATCTTGCCCCGAAATACGCACACGGTTACCTTGATCCAATAATGTCGCGTAAGCCATCAATTCACCCATTGCCCAATCGTATGAATCCGTATCGATCATTTTGGCACGGTCTTCAAATAAACGCGTAATCTTACGGAAGAATTTTTTGTCAGCAGGTAAGGTTGTAATTTCTTTTGCTAATTTCAAAAATAGATCCTTTGCAACTTTGGTTTTATCGGAGGTTGTTAATACTTCACCTTTTTTAGCAGGACGCAATCCTTCCCATGCCCCTTTAAACATCGGAATCTCTTCAGTCAATACCTCAACTGTTTTAGATTCCTCAAATTTAGTCTGTAGTGCAGCTTTAAATTCCTTCTCGATAGTTTTGGAATATGCTTCGTCAATACTTCCTTCGGCAATTAATTTTTTAGCATAAACTTCTTTCGGGTTGGGATGCTTATCGATAAGTTTGTACAACAATGGCTGCGTGAATTTTGGTTCATCGGCCTCATTATGTCCAAATCTTCTATAACATAATAGATCGATAAAGACGTCAGTTTTGTATTTCTGACGGTATTCTACAGCTAAATTGATGGCGTATACTACTGCTTCAGCATCATCACCGTTGACATGGAATACAGGTGAAGAAGTGATTTTTGCGACGTCGGTACAATATGTACCCGAACGGGCATCCTTATAGTTTGTTGTAAATCCGATCTGGTTGTTGATGACAATATGTACAGTACCACCAGTTTTGTAACCATCTAGTTTCGACATCTGGGTTACTTCATACACGACACCCTGGCCAGCAATTGCCGCATCACCATGGATGATGATCGGTGCGATTTTAGAAGAATCTCCTTCGTATTTAAAATCGATTTTCGAACGAACCATACCTTCTACGATTGGATCTACCGTTTCCAGATGTGAAGGGTTAGGAGCCAAACTTAGGTGGACAGATTTGCCATCGTTGGTTTTGACTTCAGAAGAGAAACCCAAGTGGTATTTTACGTCACCACCAAAGTTTACTTCGGGATCGTCGGCATAAGTCTTACCTTCAAATTCAGAAAATACTGACTTGTAAGATTTACCCATAATATTGGTCAATACATTGAGACGGCCACGGTGAGCCATACCGATAACAAATTCCTGAATACCGATTTCTGCTCCTTTTTCGATAACAGAATCTAGCGCAGGGATTAAACTTTCGGCACCTTCAAGCGAAAAACGTTTTTGACCTAAAAACTTAGTACCCAAAAAGTTTTCGAATACAACAGCATGGTTTAATTTGTTTAAGATTCTCTTTTTGGTATCTAAAGAGAATTTAGGCATGTTACGATCCGCTTCCATACGGTCCTGTAACCATTTAATTTTCTCTGGGTTACGGATATATTTGAATTCTGCACCAATGGAACGGCAGTAAGTATCCTCTACCAATTGACGGATGTCTTTTAATGTTGCTGGACCTAAGCCTACTTCAACACCGGCATTGAAAACGGTACTCATGTCTGCTTCAGCAAGACCAAACGTCTCCAATTCCTTGCCAGGATAGTATTTACGTCGCTCACGCACAGGATTTGTGTGTGTGAATAGGTGGCCACGATCGCGGTAGCCGTTAATCATGTTCAGCACGTTGATTTCTTTCAAAACGTGCTCAGGAGTAGCTTCACCTACTGAACTTGTTGTTCCACCAGCATTTTGACCGAAATCAAAACCTTCAAAGAATTTTTGCCATCCGAAATCTACCGATTGGGGATCTTGCTTGTACGATTGATATAAGCCATCGACATAAGCCGAATCAGCATTACTCAAATATGTCAGATTGTCCATTTACAATTAAAACTATGAAATTTGTCAAAGTTATGAATAAAAAAAGAGTTTCTAATACTGAAATTGAATAATTTAATCAATAAATCTATCCAATTCTTAACATTTTTAGCATGATTTTAAAGGGGATTCCGGCGTGCTAAAAAGACCTTTTCCCTCGGAATTATTTATTTCCGAAGAAGATTTATTTAACCATTATTTCATCCAGTTTTGGAAGTCCATTCGGGAAATGAATTTTGATCAATTTTTGCCAATCCAATGCCTTATTATCTTTTTCACTCGTCCCCACGCCAGCGACATGAGACCATTGTCCATATACGGTGGCAGGAGAATAGTCCAGCAGGTGCTCCTCATACCAGGAAGCTCCACGAAGCCAATTGACACCGTACTCATGGACCAAATAACTGGCGGCAATAAAGCGTGCCTGATAGGGAATGTAGCCCGTCTTCTGCAATTGAATCATCACACTGTTTACAAAATCATGCTCTGTACGGCCAGATTTCCATTTATCAAATCGTTCGTCATCGCCGTCTGTGGATGGAAAACCCTGCGGTGCACTAGTTGTAAAGCCCTGTGATTTAAAAAATATATTCGGATATTTTTTTAGCATAAACCTAAAATAATCACGCCAAAGAAGTATGTCAATAATCTTCTCAAACCGTTTGTCCTTTCTGCCTTCACCCAATTTTTTGATATTTTGATATAAAAGGATAGGGGATAAGGCGCCTGAGGCAATAAAAGGACCGAGGATGAGCGGATCCTGATCCGTCTCTGGGTAGGTTGACAATAGCGCATGCATAATACTGAGTGCCGTGTCTTCGCCTCCGAGAATGTAAATGTCGTCGACAGATTTGATCTCCTCAGCTGAATAACCTAAGTCTTTCAGTGAGGGGATTTTGGTGTCCTCTAAATGGGGGGGCGTCAGGAAGTTGGTCGGTAATGGAATCGGTTGCCGGACTAAACTTTCTCGCTCAACTTTTTTCTTGAAAACAGAAAAACCATTGGGTATATCCTTGATCGGAAATGGAAGGTCTTCTTTGTGATAAAGGGTATGACCGATGAAATGCCGGAGATTTATTTTGCTGCTCCAAAGTCCACTTTCTACTTTTTCGGAAATAGAGGTCTCCCGAAGTGCTACTTCGCGGTGGTGATAAACTTCGTGAACTTGATACTTTTGTGCGATTCTAGGGATAATATCTTCAGGCTTTCCCACATAAGTCAACAAGTCGCTACCATGGCTCTTTAATTTTTCTTTTAAAGCCGTGACGGCTTCGATAACAAAGGCCGCTCGCAGAACACCAGTGTTCAAGTTGCCAAACTGATTTCGGTCGAAATATCGCGGGTCAAAACAATAAACGGGGATAATAAATGAACTTTTCTCAGAAGCTTGATAAAAAACCTCATTGTCATGAAGTCTTAAATCATTTCGAAACCAGATCATTGTAGCCCTTTTGTCCATAGAGGTGAAGATAAATACTTTTTAGTGCAGCCTATTTTCAGAAGATTTACAAATATATAAGGATATTGTGTTCTTGAAAGTATTAATTCATGAATTGACAAAAAAAGGACAATGACGGTCGCTACGAGGCTGGCTGAGTCTTTTTTATCGAAAAAAATAAAAATTAGTGTTAAACTTATTTGACGTTTTTCTGTTCTAAAATCAGAGTAAACACAGCTTACTAGCGGGGGTAGGATCATGTTTCATGACCACTATAGTGAGAACGAATTATAAAATCGGGATGGTTTCATAGCCATAAAATAGAGCATTCGAATGAAAAAGGTTTTAATCAGCGGGCTAAATACCTATTTGGGACGACGGGCATCCTGTTATCTGCAATCCAGCGATTTTGATGTGACGGGATTAGTCCGCAACTTATCTCTTTTTAATAGAATCGTGAAAGAACAGGTTACGGCTAAGCTTTTTGAACTCGACCTCTTAAGGAAAGGTGAGGCTTATGAGAATTTTGAAATCTCAGATCTTAATTTTGGAATTTATTTTACCCAAGTCCCTTCGCTGGATAATGATATACAGCTTCAGCTTGAATTGCTCGGTCTGCGCAATTTCGTGGAGCTTTGTAAGCGGGCAGGAAATAATCGTGTTATTTACGTCGCGCGGTTAATGGACGAACATTTCTTGGAGCCTGTGCGCAATCTTCTTGAAAATTTACGTGTGCAATATACCATTGTGATTAAAAGCAGTGTGGTGGGAAAAGAGAGTGTACTGAACCGAATATTTGCTAAGCTTGCGCGACGGCAAACTATATTTTATTGGAATTGGGTGGCTTCCCTAAAGTTTAGGCCACTTCCTCTGCTTGATGTATACCGTTGGCTGCGGGAAATGCCCTGGGAAAATAATTTTATATCTGAGGTCATCTACCTTGGCGGCAATGAGGAAATGACTTTTAGAGGCTTATTTTACCATTTTCTGAACTGCTCATCCGAACGTCCCAAAAAAGAGATCGGTGTGAATAAATTCTTTGCTAAACTTCTGTTAACAAGATTGAATGATATCAATAAAGAAGATATCGATGAGTTTAGAAGAGTGCTTTATTATGAAAAGAATGTCGATAATACTACTTGGCAGAAAATACAGGCATTTGAATTTACCCCTTTGAAAACCTATGTCTGCGTAGACAACTGATGTACCGTTCCGGGGGATATCGAAACAATAGTTTTTATAGCTGTTTTTTAGATAGGTGTTTTCGTATGTTATACCGGTTTTTATCCTGTATAATCAATAATTCTGTTAAATTTGTGGATTGACGTGGTGAAACAGATTTAATATATGGGATACAATAGTTTAGAAGCATGTGTTGCGGATCTTGAAAAGCATGGGCATTTGATCCGTATCAAAGAAGAGGTTGATCCTTATCTCGAAATGGCTGCAATTCATATGCGGGTATTTGATGTTGAGGGACCGGCCTTGTATTTTGAAAATATCAAAGGTACCACATTCCCTGCGGTGTCCAATTTGTTTGGTACGTTAGAACGTTCGAAATTTATGTTTCGCGATTCGCTGGATCACTTAAAGAAATTGGTGGACGTTAAAATGAATCCTGCTGCGGTGCTGAAAAACCCTTTCCAATATATTGGTTCGTCAATGACAGCTTTAGGGGCTCTACCCTGGAAAAGGAAGTCGGGTGCTCCTATTCTTCATGGAAAGACATCCATTAGTAAACTTCCGCAGATTGTCAACTGGCCCATGGATGGTGGTGCTTTTGTGACTATGCCGCAAGTGTATACCGAAGATGTCAGCAAGCCTGGTATCATGCATGCTAATCTCGGAATGTACAGGATTCAGCTTTCTGGTAATGATTATCTACCGGATCAGGAAATTGGTTTACATTATCAGTTGCATCGTGGCATAGGGATACATCAAACAAAGGCAAATGCACTGGGTAGACCTTTAAAGGTGAGTATTTTTGTCGGTGGACCTCCTGCACATCCTTTAGCTGCTGTAATGCCATTGCCGGAAGGACTTTCTGAGATGATTTTCGCGGGCGCATTGGGGAATAGAAGATTCCGTTATTTCTATGATGATGAAGGTTTTTGTATTTCGGCAGATGCTGACTTTGTAATTACAGGTACTGTTTATCCGAATGAAAATAAGCCAGAAGGTCCATTTGGTGACCATATTGGATATTATAGCCTGACCCATCCATTCCCATTGATGAAAGTGCACAATGTGTACCATAAGAAAAATCCGATTTGGTCTTTTACGGTTGTGGGGCGTCCACCGCAGGAAGATACCAGCTTTGGCGCTTTAATCCACGAAATTACGGGAGCAGCTATTCCACAGGAGATTTCAGGCCTTCATGCTGTTAATGCTGTGGATGCCGCTGGGGTACACCCCTTGCTTTTCGCCATAGGTTCTGAACGTTATACGCCTTACCAACGTGTGGATAGACCACAGGAAATTCTAACAATAGCGAATCAAATACTCGGGAAAAACCAGCTTAGTCTTGCTAAATATTTGTTTATTTCAGCGCATGAGGATAATCCGCAACTGGATATTTATGATATTCCAGCTTTTTTGGGGCATATTCTTGAGCGAATAGACCTGACCCGTGATGTTCACTTTCAAACCAATACGACAATTGATACTTTAGACTATTCTGGAGAAGGATTAAATGCGGGCTCAAAGGTCGTCTTTGCCGCTGCCGGATCGAAGAAAAGAACCCTCGGACGTGAATTGCCGTCTCACTTTGAACTGCCGCGGCCATTCAACCAGGCGAAATTTGTGATGCCCGGTGTGATAGCGATCGATGGTCAGGCATTCTCTAGTTATGACAATGAATTGAAGATTATGGAAGAATGGTGCCATGCTGCAGCAGGCAGTTTCTGGGAGGGGTTTCCGTTGGTTGTTTTATGCGATGATGCGAACTTTACCGCCGCTTCGGTCAATAACTTTGTTTGGACAACGTTTACCAGAAGTAATCCTGCATTTGATATTTACGGGATACACAGCTTTACGGATTTTAAACATTGGGGTTGTGAAGGTCCCTTGATTATTGATGCGCGAACAAAACCCCACCATGCTCCGGCTTTGATCAAAGACGAAGCAGTGGAAAAACGTGTTGATCAGCTTGGAGCAAGGGGAAAATCACTGCATGGAATTATTTAAGAACGCCTAATGCCTATTCATTTACAATAAAATTTACAAGGAGCAACCTTAAGATGAAGACAGAAGAATTATTGAATAAAGTAAAAGAAAATGAATTACCCTTTCAGGAAGTGCTGACGCATATTGCTGATCAGTATAGCTATACGCCCAGTGCATTTCAAAATGGGACGTTGAAAAATTTAAAAGAAGAAAATCAAGGGAGTGCAAAAGTGTTCTATTTCGCCAAGCTGAATAATCTGTCTCCCGAAGATACATTGTGTCTTTTTGCCGAACATTATCAGCATGTACTCGATGATCCAGCGGGAGATAGCCATCAGAATATTCGTCAATTTAGGACAAATGGCTGGGATGGGATCTCGTTTGAGCAAGAGGTATTGGTAAAGAAATAATAGCAATCTGAAGGGGGGAAGCTCGAGATGAAATAGACGCTTGCTGTAGCGGCAGTTTCGATTGAGGTGCAAAGTCATAGAAAAAAGAAAGGGCGGTAAACTGTTGTTATCGCCCTTTTTCGCCAGATATATTGCTAACTGTTTGGCTTGCTTAAGGCTTACTTTCGCAATCTTCTTCTTTATTTCCACCAAAGTAAACCATCCAGCAAATGCCGAACTGGTCTTGAAAAGCGCTGTACAGTTCGGCGAAAAATGTTTCTCCGAGGGGCATTTCGACCAACTTTGCATCGGTAGTTAACGCATCATATAATGTCCTTGCCTCTGTCGTGCTTTCACACATGAGCATGACATAGCTGTTGTTTCCTGGAATATAGTGTTGTCCAAAAGCGGGGACAACATCAGCGCCCATCAGCATGCTATCTCCATTGATGGAAATTGCGGTATGACAGATTTTATTTTTTGCTTCGTCCGGAACTGGAGGCATTTGTGGATCAGCAGGAATATCTCCGTAGCGCATGTAACCTGGGTTCTTTGTGTTGAACACTTTTTCATAAAAATTGAAAGCTTCTTCGCAATTTCCGTTAAAATTTAAATAAGCGTGTAATTTTGCCATAATCTCTGATTTTGAATGTACATTACTTTTTGGGCTTCCTATATTCATCTTGCTATCCTATTGAAGCGATTACATGTAGCCAAGAAAGCTTTAGTAAAAATAACCTGAAACCTGCTTAAAAAACTTGCCTTAAGACAAGTTTGAAAAAAATAGCACGCTAATCAGGAAAAGGGCCAATTCCCTTGAGCAATTTCTTTGCGGATACGACTTAAAGAAGTATCAGTAATGCCCAGATAAGAGGCAATATGCTTGAGTGGTGCTTGCTGTATCAATAGGGGTTTTTCTTTCATGAGGTGAAGATAACGTGCCGTTGCCGGTTCGGTAATCATAGCGATAGCTCTATTTTTACTGTGAACAAGCTCTTTTGCCATCCAGGATCGGCCCCATTCCCTAAATCCAGGAATCTGATGAAAGAGTTCCTGAAAATCTTCGAATTTTATTTTCCAAAGACGGGTTTCCACGAGTGCCTGAATATTTTCAACCGTTGGACTGCGTTGAAAAAAGGAGGCCACTTCAATGACTATCTCCTTTTCAATGCAGAATCCGGTAGTTACTTCATTACCATTGAAATCATGTAAAAAAGAACGTGTGAGCCCGTGCTCAATCAGGTAGTAGGCATTTGAAACCTGCCCTTTGGTCAATATAAAGTCGCCCTTTTTGACGGTAATGGGCGCATGTTTTTCAATAATAGCAGTTAATTCCTCTGGTGTGAGCGCTAGCTCGCTGTAAAAGGTTCTGATTGGATCCATGTCCTGGTTATTTGATTATAAGCTCAATTTAATCATTAATGTCCATACCAAGTGCAGATCTGTTGTGTGATTATTTTAAACAAACAAGTGTTTCATTGATAATTTTGTTTGTTTTGAAAACTATTTTTAATAAAAATATAATAAAAATTAAAAATTATTATGAATTTAGTTTTTAATTGTTTTACTTTGTGTCAATAACATAATGTAAAAACGAAATCTTTAAAAAGTTCATAATATGTGTGGAATTATTGGCGCTTTTGAATTAAAGCAACCTGCAAGCTCATTGAGATCTCAAGTATTGGAAATGTCAAAACGTATTCGTCACCGTGGTCCTGACTGGTCGGGTATCTTCACTGGCGAAAAAGCTTTGTTGGCACACGAGCGATTAGCTATCGTTGATCCTAAATCGGGAAGTCAACCTTTGTACAGTCCAGATGGTCAAGTTGTACTGGCAGTTAATGGCGAGATCTATAACCACCATGAATTAAGAAATAGTCTTCCCGATTATGAATTTTCGACACAAAGTGATTCTGAGGTTGTGTTGGCTTTATACTTAGCCAAAGGGCCTTCATTTGTTGACGAATTGAATGGTATTTTTAGTTTTGCACTTTATGATTCGCGTGACGATTCATTTTTTGTTGCTCGTGACCATATGGGGATTATTCCCTTATATTATGGTAAAGATAAAGAGGGGCAGTTGTTTGTCGCATCGGAATTAAAATCACTGGAAGGTTTCTGTGAGACGATCGAACAGTTTCCTCCGGGACATTACTTGTATAGTAAAACCGGAACAGTTCCACAGCGCTGGTACCAACGCGATTGGGAAAGTTATGATACAGTAAAAGATAACGAAACTGATATCGCTGTTTTGCGCAAAGGATTGGAAGATGCGGTGCATCGTCAGTTAATGTCTGATGTGCCCTATGGTGTATTGCTTTCTGGAGGTTTGGATTCATCTGTTATTGCTGCTGTAACGAAGAAGTTTGCGTCTAAACGTATTGAGAGTGACGATCAGGAAGATGCTTGGTATCCTCAATTGCATTCATTTGCGGTAGGTTTGAAAGGTGCCCCAGATTTAATTGCGGCAAAAAAAGCTGCTGATCATATTGGCACGATACATCACGAAATTAATTTTACGATCCAGGAGGGGTTGGATGCTATCCGTGATGTAATCTATCACTTGGAAACGTATGACGTTACAACAGTCCGTGCTTCGACACCAATGTATCTATTGGCGCGTGTAATCAAATCGATGGGAATTAAAATGGTATTGTCAGGCGAAGGTTCGGATGAACTTTTTGGTGGGTATCTCTATTTTCATAAAGCACCCAATGCACAGGAATTTCACGAGGAAACTGTACGCAAGCTAAAAAAACTTTATCTATATGATTGTCTTCGCGCAAATAAATCACTCGCGGCTTGGGGGGTTGAGGGACGTGTGCCTTTCTTGGACAAAGAATTCATGGATATTGCCATGCGCATCAACCCTTCCGATAAAATGATCCGTGATGGAAGAATGGAAAAATGGGTGGTACGTAAAGCTTTTGAAGACTATCTGCCCGAGAGCATCGCTTGGCGCCAGAAAGAGCAATTTTCTGATGGTGTAGGCTACAGCTGGATCGATACATTGAAAGAGCAGGCTGAAAGTAAAGTTTCTGATCAGGAATTTGCCGAGGCTTCGACGCGCTTCCCGATAAACACACCGAAAAATAAAGAAGAGTTTTTATATCGGACAATTTTCGAATCACATTTTCCGTCAACAGCAGCAGCACAAACTGTTCCTTCAGTAAAATCTGTTGCATGTAGTACGCCCGAAGCGTTGGCATGGGATGCTTCTTTCCAGAACCTGAACGACCCTTCGGGTAGAGCGGTGGCTTCTGTGCACCAAGAGAGCTACGAAAAATCCAAAGTGGAAGCCGTGTAACTAATCAACCTTCATATCTATATTTTTAGTAAAGCCTGGAAAGTATCTTTTCAGGCTTTTTTTATTCTTTCTTTTGTCATTTCCGAGCCAAATAGAAAGATATCATTGAGCTGCTTGAAAATAATGTGTGTTTTTAAATATTCTTTAGTAATTTTCGGAAACACCAATGAGCGGAAGCTTTGGTTTTTCAAATTAATTACAGTTAACCAGAGTGCTTTCTTTTTTGGAAGATCCGATTGGAGCTAATGGAATGTACGCGAAGTGCATCACGCTTGCGGTGTCTGCTTGTCAACGGATAATTATAAAGTAACTAATAATAACATATGAAAATAGATGCAACGATACCACTCGGAATAAAATCTTTGGGATTAGCACTTCTTTTATGGAGTACTCCTCGGGTTTTTGCTCAGCAAAAGGAAGCGATGGTTTCGTCGATTGTACAGGAAGCAAATGCAAATTCGCAATTGGAAAAGTATGCATTTGAGCTGATCGACATGATTGGTCCTCGCCTTGTTGGGAGTCCGCAAATGCAACAGGCGCACGACTGGGTTGTTAGAAATTATAATTCGCTTGGAGCGCAGGCCCGTAATGAGCCTTATGGCGAATGGCGTTCTTGGGAGCGGGGCACCTCGCAAGTGACGATGACCTATCCGCGCGTAAAGTCTTTGGAAGGTACACAATTGGCTTTCAGTCCGATGACAAAGGGGAAAGGTGTCGAGGCGGAGGTGGTGACTATGCCTTTGTTTCAGTCCCAGTCCGACTTTCAGTCGTGGCTTAGAACAGTCAAAGGGAAAATTGTGCTTATTGGCATGAATCCACTGTCGGGACGTTCAGATGCCAACTGGAAGGAATCTGCTACTGCTCAAGGTTACGAAAAATACCAAACCTTAAAAAACGATCAGCTAAAAATGTGGGAGCGCAGTATGGTCTACACGGGAAGCACTCGTCGGACATTGCCTTTAGTATTGGAAGAAGCCGGTGCAGTTGGTGTCATAGATTCTTACTGGACAGAGTTGCCGGGTATCACGCGTATTTTTGATGCAAAGTCTAAACAGATTCCCGTATTTAATGTGGGATTGGAAGATTATGGTCTGTTACACCGCATGGCAGAACATGGCGTCAAACCTCGGGTGTTGCTTCAGGGAAATTCAAAAGAACTTGGAATATCAAAAACCTATAATAGTATCGCCGAGATCAAAGGTAAAGAAAAGCCCGATGAATATGTTGTACTGTCGGCACATTTAGATTCTTGGGACGGGGCCTCTGGCGCGACAGATAATGCTACCGGTGTGATTACCATGATGGAGGCCGTCCGTATTTTAAGGAAGGTTTATCCGGATAATAAAAGAACAATTTTGGTCGGGAACTGGGGGAGTGAAGAGCAGGGGCTGAACGGTTCTTCCGCATTTGTCGAGGACCATCCTGAGCTTGCAAAAAATATACAGGTGGTGTGGAACCAGGATAATGGAACCGGTCGAATCGTTCGTATCGGGGGCAGTGGTTTTGAAAAATCCTACGAATACATTCGTCGCTGGCTGCACTATCTACCTGAAGATTTTCGCAATGAAATTCAAACGAGTTTTCCCGGTATGCCAGGGACCGGCGGAAGTGATCACTCTTCTTTTGTTCAAAAAGGAATTCCGGCGTTTGGACTTTCCTCGACTTCTTGGGACTATGGTAAAGTGACCTGGCATACCAACCGTGATACTTACGATAAGATAGTATTTGATGAGGTGAAGCAAAATGCCATTATTGTTGCAATTTTGACTTACTTGGCCTGTGAAGAGCCGACATTGGTTGCACGCGACAAAATCACATTACCTATCGATAAAGATGGTAAGCCAGCAGCATGGCCAATGAATCTTCAGTCGAAAAGAACAAGCGGCAATTAGCTATGAAACAACTCATCTTAGTTTATCTATTTCTCGTATGCGGTCTTTTTTCTTTTGGACAGACTTCATTTGTCAATTTAGAAAACTACAGGACCGAGTGGCTGATCCTTCGCGAAAATGATCGATCTTTGGTGGGTATTCGAAGTTTCACATCGAATGCTGTAAAATATTACCTCACGGTAGATCCTACTACACTGCAAACGCGTGTAGTAGGCGGTCGATCGGTAAGCGTGCGCTATACTGATGCGAATCAGGTTAATAAAAGTTTAAAGGGTTCTGTATATGAAAGCTGTTTTTCCTTCGTTAGGAAAACGGAGAATAACTTACAGGATGCTGGTCTGAATTTTAGCCTTCCTAAAGAAGCGGGTATTAATTTGACAATCGATTTATGCCCTTCACATAAGCCCTTGGATAAAACTATTTTTGAAGATATTCTATTGGCGTTTAAGGGTGTCGATGGTACTTTGCCATTGGCTGTTTCTGTTTCGGGTAAATGGATGCTGAATCATGGGGCTGATCTGGAATGGCTGAAGTCGCTGGCAGGAAAAGGTATCAAGATTACCTGGATCAATCATACGTATGACCATGTCTTTAACAATCATCCACTGTCGTCCAATTTTCTGCTTTCTAAAAATACGGATCTAAGATTTGAAGTGTTGGAAAATGAAAAATTGATGCTTAAGAATGGCCTTATGCCTTCTGTGTTTTTCCGTTGTCCGGGCTTGGTTTCAGATCGCCGAATTATTGAACACTTGATATCTTATGGTCTCCTTGCCGTAGGCTCGGATGCCTGGCTGGCTAAGGGGCAACAGGCGAAGAATGGAAGTATTGTCCTGATTCACGGTAACGGAAACGAGGAGCTTGGGGTACATGACTTTATCAAATTACTCCAGACAGAATCGCAGGCAATAAAAACGAAGCATTGGACATTGTATAGTTTGTCTGAAGGCTTAGATCAAAATGAGCACTAGCCATTAAATAGCTTATTTTTTACGATCGTTTTACCTTGACGGAGTAAAATAGCATGATAAAAGCTGGGTATATCATTTGACCAGTTTTTAAGTATTAGGATGATTGCAACAATCTCCAGGCGGGTTATTAATCCTATCCAGATTGTTAATTGGAATAGGATGGTGGATTGGCCGCGGAGTAGCAATTCGATTAAAAATGCGAATAAAAAAAGTGTCCAGACCTTGGCTCCGATAGAGTGTGTTGCGATTTCTTTTTTGAACTTGATGAAGCTAATGATGTAGGTTAATGCTTCTGATCCGATCAGGGTCAAGATCAATGCGGCATTATCTTTAAAAAAATCGGGATTGCTCAGGTAGGCTGCCAGGCAGATACAGCAGAAAAATAACAGGTCCACACTTGAATCCCAGCGTCTTAACAAGGCGGTAGCGACGCCCAATCTTCGGGCAATGATACCGTCAAAAATATCACTCAATAATCCGATGATTAGGAAAGAAATAGCATACCAGTTGAAATGATCAATCTGGAGCCAGTACAAGAGGATAAGCAACGGTCCTAGAATAAGGCGAAGTAATATCAGGATAAATGGAATGTGTCTTTTCGATAGCAATGTTTACTTGGTTAAAGCAGTCTGTCTAAAGATAGTTATTGTTCGTTAAAATACAAAAAGGCCAATCAGTTGATTAGCCTTTTTGTTGTATTAAAAATCGTGACTCTTCTTGGCTTTTTTTAACTAAGAAGGGTTTTTAAGATGTTGATTAAAATAGTCAGCAATTTTTTCGTACATATGGATACGGTCTTTCCCCATCACATTGTGTTCGTGCGTAGGGTATAGAAAATAATCTACTTGCTTACCGGCTTTAATGCAGGCTTCTAAAAACTCCATGCTATTTTGCTGTACAACAACAGGGTCTTGTGCACCGTGAATAATCAATAGTCTTCCTTTCAGCTGATCGGCTTTATTGAGCAGTGATGTTAATTTATAGCCTTCTGGATTTTCCTTTGGAGTGTCCATGTAACGCTCTCCATACATCACTTCATAAAATTTCCAGTCGATGACTGGACCTCCTGCTACTGCAGCCTTGAAGATCTCGTTGTGGTGCAGCATGAAGGAAGTGGTCATGAATCCACCGAAGCTCCAGCCAAAAATACCCATCCGTTGTTGGTCAACAAAAGATTTTGATTTAAGGAATTCAATTCCTTTCATTTGATCGGCCATTTCATTTTGGCCGAGGTTGCGATGGGTAGCGGTGTAAAAATCCCGACCTCTGTAATTGGTGCCGCGATTGTCCATCGTGAAGACAATGTAACCTTGCTGGGCCATATACATGTCGAAGTAACCTGCTCCGCCTAACCATTTGTTAGACACCAACTGTGAGTGTGATCCGCCATATAAATAGTACATGACCGGGTATTTCTTGGCAGGGTCAAAATCGTTGGGATAAATGATACGTCCTGTCAACGGGTATTTTCCATCTGCAGAAGTTAACTGTACAAATTCGATTTTAGGATCATTTATTTTCCCGGTAAAAGGATTTTCAGCATTGACTAAGGTCGTTTCTTTAGCAGATTTGATGTTCTTGATCTGAACTTTATTAGGTGTTTTTAAATTGCTGTATTGATCGTAAATATATTTGCCGTCGTCACTTAAGGCAGCATGGTGCATACCAGATTCATGTGTTAACTGAATCGTCTTACCCGATTTTAGATCAACTTCGAATAACTGGCGATCCAAACCATTATTGGTTACGCCGGTATAACTTACTTTGTTGCCATCGGCCGAGAAATCGAGTAATGTTTCCATGACGATGTCTTTGTAGCCTAACTTTTTAATTAAATTACCGTTGGTATTGTATAAGTAAAGCTGATTGTAACCATCCTTGTCAGATTGATAAAGAAATTGATCTGGTTTGTTTGGTAAAAATGTTAATGGGTTTTCAGGTTCAACCCAGGTTGTTGCAGTTTCTTCAAATAATGTTTTGACCAAGGAACCGTTTTCAGCATTGTATTTGTTGACTTTAAGGTCATTTTGTCCGCGGTTAAGGAGTCCGACATAGATGTATTTTCCAGAAGGATCCCAGGTAACCATGGTTAGATACTGCTCTGAATGCTCACCGGTTTGAAGTGTCACTTTTTGTCCAGTGGTGATATTGTAAACCACCAAAGATACTTCTTCTGATTTTTGCCCTGCCATTGGGTATTTTATCCACTTGATGTCCGCAATTCTGGAGCTCCATTGTGGTAAAGGATAATTGGCTACCATAGTTTCATCTTTACGGTAGTAAAGTAGTTTGTCATTCTGATTGTTCCACCACATTCCTTTCTTGATACCAAATTCCTGACGGTGTGTGTAATCGCTTCCATTGACAATCCCTTTATTGCTGTCATCTGTTACAGCAGTAATTTTGCCATTCTTGTCAATAACTTCAATGTTGTTTTCGACTAAGTAAGCGATTTTAGAAAAGTCCGAACTTACTTCACGATTCGCACCTTTGTTGTCATTGCCGATAAAGCTTTCAATAGTTTTTGATTGAATGTTGTAAGTTACGGAGTACGTTTTATCTTTTCCTTCAACCTGAAGTAAGAGCGAATTTCCGTCATGCCATTTATATTCAAAAGGAAACATCCGAAGACTGAATGAGTCATTTGGAATAGCCGCCTTTAAAGCGGTTTCAAGGTCCGTTTTAGATGCCAGAGTTGTCTCACTCCAATTGTTTGTTGAGCTTTTCGATAATAGATTTTGGTATGATTTATCGAGATAGGAGATGGTGCTGGATTTTGGGATCCACGACGCACCAACGATCGATGTCGGTGCATAGGTGCGGGGACCAAAGACTGTTTCTTCTAAATTGAGGTTGCGTTGTGCAAAGCTGCCTAAGGAGCTTGCCAACAAGAAGAATAGCGCAATTCTTTTCATTAAACTGTAATATTTTGTGAAAGTTTATTCTCAACGGCATACGTGAACCCGTTCCGACGGTTATTTTGCGTTTTGCTCTACTCACTTCGAACGAAGAGGTCTGCTGCGGGCAAAAAAATAATGCAGAAAGAACGTATTATATTCCGTTTTATTTTAACATTTATAGGGCTAAAATTAGGGAAATAGCCCTATAAAACCTAATACAGAATTGTTGCTTTCGTAACTAAAATTGCTTGCTGCAAACCTCTACTTCTTGCTGGTTTGCTACAATTTACGTAACCATATGTTTCGGAATTGAACCAGATCACCATGATCCTGTAGCATGATCGGGCCTGGACCGTGGCTTACTTGTTTGGGCAGCCCTATATACTCTGTAGTACCCTCGATTTGGGTATTGTTTTGCACTAATACCCCATTATGTAGCACGGTTACAGTTCCTTTACAGATTAATATTCCATCTTTACTGAATTGGGGGGCTTTGTAAATAATATCATACACATGCCATTTGTCTGGCGCAATTACCTGTGCCAGTGGTGGACGCTGCTTGTAAAGACTGCCTGCTCCACCGTTCACATAAGTCGGATTGTTGTTGTTGTCCAGTACCTGAATCTCATATAGCCCTTGTAAAAAAATTCCACTATTGCCTCTTCCTTGACCCTCACCTTTGATAACTTCGGGGCTTTTCCATTCCACATGCAGTTGGAAATCGGTGAAATGTTCGTTTGTTTCAATGGCTCCAGCTCCGGGTTTTACTTCGAGTACATTATTATTCACCGTCCAGTTGGCTTGCCCTTTTTCACCTTTCCATTTACTGAGATCCTTGCCGTTAAAAAGGACAATGGCATCGCTCGGTATGCCATGATCGATTGTTATGGTTGGAGGGACAGGACTGTAATATTCCGTGTCAGTGGGTTTCATATTGGTCTGGGCATGTAGCCCTGTCGCGCCAAATAAGAGTGTTAATGCTATCGCTGAGGATAAAAAAGAGTTCATCTGTTGGGTTTTTGGTAATGGTTAAATATACAAATAATCCCTTTTGTATGGAACAATTTCCTTAGGTTTGTACATGGCAACCATTTTACAGACAGTATCACTAAAAGAAGCACGATTCTATGCACCGATAGGTTATTATGAAGAAGAACAGGTGTTAGGTAACGAATTTTTTGTCTCTATTGACGTATGTTTTCCATTTCTGAATTTGGAGACGGAGAATTTGAAAAATACGCTCAATTACGAGGAACTTTACCAAATTACCGCCAGCGTAATGCGACCTAAACGCAAATTGCTTGAATCTGCTGCGTCAGAAATATTGGATCAGATTCGAAATAGGGTATCCCATGCTGTAACGATCGAAGTCGTCATACGAAAATCAAATCCTCCCTTCGGCGGCGATCTTGCCTGCTCACAAGTCAGTCTTAACTATTTCAAGGATTAAAACCAAACTGGATCAGCCGTATGTCGCCTGAAAGATTTAGTTTTAGCAACCGTTATTTGAATGTCTTAAAAGTATACTATGAATATTTTTGATCTGGTCATTGCTGATAAAGAAAAGATCGCTTTGGAAGCGGTTTTCTTACAGGAAGAAAGTCGTCAGAAGCTTTTGCAGCTCATTAAAGAGCATCGTTATATCAAAGAGCTTGCACAATATGGTCTGCCGGTCAGCAATAAGATTTTACTGCATGGTTATTCTGGCTGTGGAAAAACCACAACGGCCAAAGCCCTGGCAACGGCGCTCGACAAACCCATTTATGTGTTGAATTTAAGCAATCTTATTTCGTCTCGTATTGGGGAGACTTCGCAACACTTGAAACAGGTCTTCGACAAAGCGGGGCGCGAAAAGGCCGTTTTGTTTTTAGACGAATTCGACCAGATTGGCAAGGCACGGATTAGTGAAGAAAAGGATGTGGGTGAAATGCGCCGCCTTGTAACTTCCATTATCCAGCTGATCGATTATTTTCCTGCTGAAGCGGTATTGGTTGCTGCTACGAATCATCCCGAGATTTTGGACACCGCCATCATTCGACGTTTTCAGCTTCGTCTGGCGTTTGAGTTACCGACCAACGGACAGTTAGATGCCTATTATGAAAATCTGTTTATGCCTTTTCCACAGTATGCTGAAGTCGTTCCTCGGCGCTATGGGATTTCTTATGCAGAGGCCAAAGATTATATTTACGATGCCGTCAAATCCTTGTTGATTGCTGCGCTAGAAAATCATGAAATTTAACGTTTTTTTTGAATACCTGTGTCGCTGTGCTTTTCTGTGTGAATGGGGAGCCTAAACCGTCATATCGTGTCTTAATGTAGACAAAATGACATTTATTTTTATTGATAAGTGTCATTTTGTCTCTAAACTAGCTGTGGTACGCAAATTGAATAATTCCTCTCAAATAGTTAGAACAAAAAAGCTTAATAATAAAACAAAAAATTAGGAGGACAAAAAAATGGCATTAATTAAATTCCCATCAAAAAGTTTAAATACTGACGCTGTAAATCCGTTTGTAAACACTGTATTTGATAATTTATTCAATGATAATTTTATTTCAGATCGTTTGGTATCTCGTGTCCCGGCGGTAAATATATCAGAAACCGAGAAATCTTTCAAAGTTGAAATGGCTGCGCCCGGATTGGATAAGTCTGATTTTAAGATCAATGTAGACAAAAATCTGATTACAATTTCGGCAGAGAAAAAGGAGGAAACTGTCAGTGAAGAAAAATTATACAGTAAAAAAGAATTCAATTATTCATCGTTCTCGCGCTCGTTTACTTTGCCGGATACGGTAGACTACAGCAGTATTGAGGCTGCGTATGAAGGAGGGATATTGATTTTGACTGTGGGCAAGAAAGAGGATGCAATTATCGCTAAGCGTTTAATTGAAGTGAAGTAATTGAGAAGAGTTGTACAGCATATCCGCTTTTGAGATGACCGAAAGAACGAGAGAAGAAGAATAAAGGAAAATAGTTTTTAGGTTTAGTTTATGTTTTAATCCCTTGGAACCTGATTTGTGTTCCAAGGGATTTTTTCTTTTGTATCAGTTTGCTGGTATTTTTACTATAGATTATTCTGTTTCCTCATATTTTTCAGCTCGAGGAATTTTGGCGAGAAAGGGCTCTAGTTCTGCTGGTAATTTTGTTAATTTCCGTTTTTGAAGGTCTAACCATGCTCCATCGACATGAACTGTGCAGCAGCGGGTTCCGTCAGAACGAAATACCTGATGCATAAATGAAAACCGGCTATTGTTTTTGTTGTATTTCGTCAATTCCACTCTGACTTGTACATATTCGTCCAGATGGATTTCTTTAAAATATAGGAGTTCTTCTCTGAATAGTATAGGGCCGATATGATATTCGGCAAATTTATCGAGAGAAAATCCCATCTTGTGCAGCATATTACTGCGGGCCTGTGCACAAATATCAGCGTAAGCAGAATGGCGCATATGTCTATTTGCATCGATCTGCGCCCAAATGATCTGACCTTCATAAAATATATTTTCCATAATCTCTAGCGATAAGTCTCTTTTTTAATAACAATTTACATATTTTTAAATAAAGCTGTAACATTTTGCATGTTTGCTATACTTATTACCTAAACTAAATTTAATAAAAAGTCGCTAGGTGAACCCATCGGAAATAGAATTTCTTAGATTAATTGATGAGAATAAAGGTATTCTCGTTAAGGTGAGCCGTATGTATATGGATGATCACGATGGGCGGCAGGACCTGTATCAGGAAATCGTATATCAATTGTGGAAATCCTACGGAACATTTAAGCGGGAGAGTAAATTTTCGACATGGATGTATCGTGTTGCTCTTAATACGGCCATGGTATTCTTAAAAAAGGAAAAGAAGCATCAGATTTACGATGCGTTGGACGAACGGCATGACGCTGCGGATGAAGGTTATGACGCTGATAAAGACGAGCAATTAAAAGTTTTCTATCAGGCAGTACAGGAACTCAATGCAATTGAAAAAGCGCTGATCTTTTTGTTTTTAGAGGGCCAAAGTCATCGGGAAATTGCAGAGAATTTGGGTATATCGGAGGTGAATGCCCGGGTGAAATTGAACCGCACAAAAGAGCGAATTCAACAGATCATTAAAAAATATAACTATGAATTTTGATGAGTTAAAGAAATCTTGGCAGGAACAGCCGACAGATGAAGATTTGCAGAATCCAAATCTCAAGTACTACAAGGAGGTGGGCAATATTATGGGCAAGCTGCGCAAGAACATCAAGCGCGAGTTTATTTCATGGTTGTGTTGTATGTGTTTTCTATTTTTGGTGCCTATATTACCCATTTATAAGATCGAAGGTTATGCAGCATTTGCCTATTATTTTTTTATCGTACAGATATCGTTATCGAGTCTTCTATATTACCGGAGGTTTTTTTACTTGGTAAAAAGTACAAAGCAGATCGAACTGTTAGCCTCTAAAGAACATTTGCTCAAAACGTATTACGATTTAAAGTATGCCGTTGAGACGTATCGTATTGCAGCCTATGTGATGATTCCACAAGCATTGTTTCTTTATCTGATCATGATCGCCCAGAACCGAACGAGTGTATGGTTTGATCGATTATATCACTTCAAGGAGACTTTTGCAGCGGATCCTAATTTTATTGTTTGGATGATCCTCTCGGCAATTGTGTCTATTGTTTTGGTTGTTGGTGTGACGGAAATTATGATTCGTTGCTATTATAGTCGTTACCTCATTCAGATCAAAGAGAAGCTGGATCAATTGGAGACGGAATAAAGACTGTCGGAGCTAAAACAGGTAAGGTTTTTGTTTGGTGTATTGGTAATAGTATTTTAAATCTATATGAAATATCAACGTCGTTTCACAGCTGGCTGTGTTTTTTGGGCATGGATATTTCGTATATTGTTATCGAAATCCAAGGTCCGTTATGTTTAATCCGACAAAGAAGTTACAGCGTAGTTCCCAGATCTTAAGTATATTGGCCAAATATGGTTTTAAAGACGCAATCGCTCGGTTGCCATGGAAAGGGTCTAGAGCGTCGGTAGATCATTCCATTGACGTTGATACAGTCAGTGTATATGCCCGTATACGTATGGCGCTTGAGGAGTTAGGTCCGGCTTTTATCAAGCTTGGACAATCTGCTTCGACTCGGGAGGGGCTGCTGCCGAAAGATTTGGTAGATGAACTTAAACGCCTGGAGGATAATGTTCCGCCTTTTGAAGTGGACATTAAATCTTATCTCGCAGAAGAACTGGCGTTGGATATTGACGCGTATTTTCAGGAGATTGTGGCCGAGCCGTTTGCTGCAGCTTCTATCGCTCAGGTGTACAGAGCAACCTTAATAGATGGTACCCAAACGGTGTTAAAGGTGCGACGCCCGGGTATCGATGAGATGATGCGCAGTGATCTGGCACTCATGCGTGATATTGCCAAAATCCTGACCATGTACAATGATGTACTGGAAAACCTTAATCTATCTTTGATTGTCGAATCTTTCTCCATGACTTTGCAGGAGGAGATGTCTTTGGCGATTGAACGACACAATATTGAGCGGTTCGCTAAAAATTTTAAGGGAAATAAAGATATAAAGGTGCCCAGGGTTTACCCCGAACTATCGTCTGATCGCGTGCTTTGCATGGAGTATCTGGATGGTTTTAAAGTTACGGATGTGGCAGAAATCAAGCGGCGGGGAATGGACGTTCAATCGCTTGTTAAGAATGGGATCAATTTGTATCTCGAACAGGTAATTATCCATGGATTCTTCCATGGCGATCCGCATCCAGGAAATATGATGGTAATGCCAGATGGGCGGATTGCCTTTTTGGATTTTGGAAATATGGGTAAATTATTGGGTATAGACCGTAGGCTGCTGGAAGAGTTTATTCAATCGGCAATATCGGAGGATGCTGTCCGGCTTGCTGACGTGATTGAAGATGTAGCTGTCGTTAGTCATATACCAGACCGCAATCAGTTTGAGCGCTCGCTTTATGAGATTTTCGATATGATCGATAATGTATCACTTGGTGATCTTAGCTTAGATTTATTGTTCAATAAATTATGGAAAATTATTGGCGACAATCGCCTGTATTTTCCGGAGTATATTTATCAGTTGATGCGGGGCATCTCCTTGATGGAGGGGATAGGCCGTCAATTATATCCTGATCTCAACATTATGGAAAGTATTAAGCCTTTTGCGCGACGGATTATGATGGAAAGGCTCTCTCCGCAGGCAATGTTCAAAAAAGGAAAATATAAAGTGGAGTCGTTTGTTCGTGATGTGGAGAAACTACCGGAAGATATGCGTGCGCTAGTACGCTTATTCCGGACAGGAAATTTTACCCTCAACCATCGTTTGATCAGCGCCCGATCTTTCAATACGATCCTAAGAAAAGGGGTCAATCGTATCGTCATTGGCATTATGTTTATGTCGCTCAATTTGCTGGGCGGAATGATCATCGTGGCTCGAGTTGAACCGAAATGGTGGGGAATCCCCGTTTTTGCCTGGATATGCTTAGGTTCGGCTTGGGTTTTTGCAGTCTATTTATTTATTGCCATGATTCGGGCAAAGGACAATGATTAGTCGAATCGAATATAGCGTTTTAGTGAAGAGGACTAGTTAGGCATGTTTCTACAGAATAAGATAGGAAATAACAATATGGAAATTAATCTAAATGGGAAAAAGGCTTTGATTGGAGCGAGTTCAACGGGTATAGGTGCCGGGATTGCTCGAGTGCTTGCCTCTTGTGGCGTATCGGTAACTTTAGCCTCCCGAAATGAGCAAAAGCTACAGCATGCCTGTGAAAGTCTAGACAGGTCTAAAGGGCAGGTACATCAATATTTACTCGTGAATTACAACGATCACGAAGCCTATAAAAAACAGATAGCACATTATTTTGAGTCGAATAACGTCGATATTTTAATCAACAATTCGAATGGGCCCCAAGCAGGAACCATAGCACAAAAGCATCTTGCTGATTATCAGGATGCTTTTGAACTCTTGTTTCAAAATCACTGCTACACGACCGGATGTGCGTTGCCCTATATGCAAGCTAACGGATATGGTCGTATTATTAATGTTTCTTCTTCTACGGTAAAGGAGCCGGTTTCTAACTTGGTATTATCCAATACCATCCGTACGGCATTGGTTAGTTGGAGTAAATCGTTGGCGGAGGATGTTGCCAAAGATGGTGTGACAGTAAACAGCATCTTGACAGGATTATTTGATACTGACCGCATACAGTCGCTAACCAATCTGGATGCACAGCGTTTGGGCATATCCTATGATGACGCGCTGCAAATACGCTTAAAACAGGTTCCGGCACAACGTTTGGGTAAACCGGAGGAATATGGCTATCTTGTCGCTTTCCTTTGCTCAACTTACGCAAGCTATCTTACCGGTGCCAATATTCCGCTGGATGGCGGTCTGCTAAAAGGTCTGTAAAAAATGATGGCTATCTGATATCAAATCGGATAGCCACCAAGTTTGTGTGATTTATTATTTTCCAATTAATTTAACACCAATTCGGTGTTTACAATGATGTCAACATCCGAAGCAACAGCTTCTACACCCGAAGGTAGTTTATCGTTGTATTTTAATCCAAAATCGTGGCGGTTAATTGTTGTTTTGGCCGTGAAGCCTGCACGTGTTTTGCCCCAAGGATCAGTAATGATTCCTCCATTTTGAGTGACCTCGAAAGTTACCTTTTTCGTTACGTCACGGATTGTTAGATCCGCTACCATTACATATTTTCCTTTTACTTTTGCATTTTTAAAACTAACAGACTTCAAGGTCATTTTAGGGAATTTTTCTGCAGCA
Source organism: Sphingobacterium sp. UBA5996 (assembly GCF_002429765.1). Lineage (NCBI taxonomy): Bacteria > Pseudomonadati > Bacteroidota > Sphingobacteriia > Sphingobacteriales > Sphingobacteriaceae > Sphingobacterium > Sphingobacterium sp. UBA5996. The sequence continues at coordinate 56,112 of NZ_DJAS01000024.1, read as the reverse complement.
AAGAAATCGTCAGTTTTCAAGTGGTTGTCTCGGGCAGCGACACGTGTATCGATACTGTTGACATCAATAGAAAAATTGATTTTGGCATTGTTAAAACTTGTACCTGTTGCTGTTTCAACTGTACCTTCTACTTTTGTAAATTCACCATCAACAAAGCTGATACCTAAGTGTTTTACATCAAATCTTGCATTTGTATGCGCTGGGTCTGCAGACCATTTTACTTGTGCTACAGCAACATTAATCATTAATACTGCTCCTGCCAAAACTTGGAAAAATCTATTCATCTTGTTTTCTTTTTATTTAGATAACTGAAATATGTTCAAATTGTTTGTTTGAACAAACTTCTGCAAAGTTGGTATAAACTTGTAAAGAAAAAATTGATGTAGGTCAAGAATTTCGATTCGGCTTTAATAGCTGCCTTTTTAGGCGACTAAGAAACTCTTGTGTGACGCCGAGATAGGAAGCTAATTGCATATTTGAAATCCTAGGGTAGATTTTGGGATACCTCTTGATAAAATCAAGATATCTCTCCTGAGCAGTAAATCCGATACTCGAAATGATACGATGTTGGGATGCGATCTGTGCACGCTGTGCCATTATCCTCGAAAGTTTTTCAAAGATTGGATGATCTTTGTAGAGTTTGTCTTTATCTTTTTTTGACAGGGTAAGCACGACAGCGTTTTCTAGCGCCTGGATGTTTTGTAGTGCCGGCTCCTGATAGTTGAAGCTCGCAATATCACCAATCCACCAATCTTCAATCGCAAATTGTAGGATATGTTCTATCCCGTCGGCAGTGATATAGAATGATTTAAATAGACCGCTCACCACATATGCTTCATGATGGCAAACTTCACCGGCGCGTAGAAAATAGTCTTTTTTCTTTATTTTTTTGACTTGATAACGTGAAACGATGTCATTCAGCTCGTCCTCTGTGACATCAATACGTTGTTTTACAAATTCCCTAAATTGTTCCATTTGGCTGTAAAATACAAAATTTTGTAAAGCTAATTTAACATGCGCTAAGATTCCTGTCAATAGCCAATTCAGATTAGGCGTACGATTACACTGAGATTAGCTTCATGCTCGAATAAAATTTTTGTTAAGATCTACATTTCTGTGTAATATTTATCATGTTAGCCCCTTAATTTAGCTAGTTTCATCATTAATTGGTATATTCTATAGAAATTGAAATATTTTGATTACTAAACTAGCACTGTGTCGCATGAAGTTTGTCGCTCCCAACACGCTCGAAAATGATAATGTCTTATTAAGGATCATGGAACCATCGGATTTCGATGCGCTATATCAAGTTGCCAAGGATCCACTGATCTGGGAACAGCATCCCAATAAAGACCGTTGGAAAGAAGATGTTTTCCGCCAATTTTTTGAGTCTGCTTTAGCAAGCAAATCGGCTTATTTAATCTATGACAAGAAGAATGCTGCATGTATTGGCAGTACACGATACTATGGGCTTGACGAGGTTGGAAGATCAATTTTTGTTGGATTTACGTTTTATGCGCGCGCTTATTGGGGGGTGGGCATTAATCCTTTAGTCAAAGAGATGATGTTTGACTTTGCATTCAATTTTGTAGACAGCATTTTTATGCATGTTGGTGCGGAGAATTATCGCTCACAGAAGGCCGTGGAACGCTTGGGGGCACTTAAAGTCGCCGAGCGGATGGTGAGTTTTGTAAATGAACCTGAGAGGAAGAATTTTGAATATATGCTGGAGAAATCTTCTTGGCTGCGCGCCAAGAGATAAGGTGATTATTATCCCTTGACGCCGCTAAGTATGCTCCCTATAATGACTGCTAATACGATCAATGTAATGATGATATAAAGCTTGTCCTTTTCGATTACAAATCCAAATAGTGAACCAATTACCCGTACAATAGGAGTGCAAATCAGTAAAAGGACTCCAAGCTGTATGACTTGGGGGACATTTCGGCTTAATGCGCCAGTAATGATCCCAGTAATTGTAGTGTTGGCGTTTTCCTCACCGACAAAATCGCTGTAATTTGGTACAGTTTCCTGTCCATGAACAATCAGGTAGAGGATGCCGCCGAGGACGAGAATGGAAGAAGCGATGACAACTCCTGTTCGTAAAATTTGTCCGACGAGTAGCGAGATATCTTTGTCTCCCCAATAATGTTTGGAAAATACGTGTTTCATTTTGATTATTTATTTTCCTTCTTCGTATCGATGAAGGTTCTTACACAATTAATTATGCCATTGCGTAACGTATGTTTTTTAAAATTTATGTTGGAATCCATTGAAAATCATCTCTAAGGCCACGAATGTTATGGCGACAGCGAAAATGATCCGTAAAGTCTTTGGATTCATACGTTTTAGGAGCTTAGATCCTGTAATGGCACCACCTAATACCCCTAAAATTACCGGAAATGCAATACCTGGATCCATATAGCCTCTTTGCAGATACACGACAGCAGAAGCTGCTGCGGTAACACCGATCATAAAGTTACTCGTTGTTGTACTGACTTTAAATGGAATTTTCATCATGCTATCCATTGCAAGTACTTTAAGGGATCCGGAACCAATCCCCAATAAACCGGAGATAACACCCGCCACACCCATCAATGAAAAGCCTCCCACAATATTGGTTAGCTTGTAGGGAATTAATTTTCCCTCCACTGGATACGTACTGTTTAGCTTTAGTTTTTCAGCTAAAGGGGAACCTCCAGCGTGTGCGTGCTCATTTTTTTTACGCACAGTCATGGCTGCCGAGAAGATTAGTACAAAACCAAAGATTATGGCGATGGTATTCGTCGGCATATAAATAGCGATAACAGCTCCAATGACCGCCCCAATAGTGGTAGCGATTTCTAAAAACATACCTAGCCGGATATTGGTAATGCCTTCCTTGACATAAGCTGTTGCGGCACCGGAAGAAGTGGCTATGGAAGCAAGCAATGCTGCTCCAATGGCATAACGAATATCAACATGAAAAAAGAGTGTCAATAAAGGTATCACAACGACCCCTCCGCCTAAGCCTGTCAGCGATCCTAATAGCCCTGCTACAAACGCACCTAGGAGAAGGATGATTGTAAACGTGAGAATAGTCATAAATATATTATTTGTTTTGATCCTTACAACACAAATTGTTTTAAGGAAGGTAATTTGTTTCAAAATTAAGGGCTTTTTATCGCTTTTTAAACATAAAAGCCGCAAGAGATACAATTGTTACATCGATACTGCCTCAGCAATTGGCATGTGTTGTGGCCTTGTCGCTTAGTGTAGTATCGATGGCGCTCATTGATCGAAGTAAATTCTATACAAGCTATAGACAACACTATTCGGCTATTGTTTGCTGTATCTTTTCTTTTCTATTGAAGATATCATAGATGATCGGAAAAACCAGCAAGGTCAATATAGTTGCTGAGATTAATCCGCCAATGATCACGATTGCCAGCGGTTTTTGTGATTCCGAACCGATACCGGTAGATAGTGCAGCTGGTAAGAGTCCTATAGAAGCCATCAATGCTGTCATAACCACAGGTCTTGTTCGCGATTTTACACCTTTATAGATCGATTGGTCATTCGGTAGTCCATCTTTCTTATTCTGATGGAATTCTGAAATCAGGATTACTCCATTCTGGATACAAATACCAAATAATGCAATCATTCCTACGCCTGCCGATATCCCAAAATTCATACCTGTAACGTGCAAAGCTATAATTCCACCAATCAGAGCAAAGGGAACGTTGGCTAATACGAGCAGAGAGTCTTTGATATTACCAAACAGAATGAACAGTAAGAAGAAGATAACGACCAGACTGATCGGAACCACCTGAGCTAAACGGTGTGTAGCACGTTGCTGATTTTCAAATTGCCCAGTCCAGCCAATGGAATACCCTTCAGGCAGCTTTATTTTACTGACTTTTTGCTGTGCTTCGGCAATGGTGCTTCCTAAGTCACGGTCACGGATGGAAAATTTGATGCCGATATAGCGTTTGATGTTGTCGCGATAGATAAAAGCAGCACCATTATCTTTTTCAATGGTGGCAATACTTTTAAGTGGAATTAATGTGCCATCACCACAGGGAACCATCAGCTGCGCAATATCTTTTTCTGTTTTCCGGTATTCGGGAGCGTAGCGCAGACGAATATTGAACTTACGTTCGCCATCGTACAAGATGGAGGCTGTTTTTCCTCCGAAGGCCATTTCGAGTACCGCCTGTGCATCGGCGGGCAGAACGTTAAACGCTGCCATACGTGTTCGATCCAATACCACGCTCACTTCGGGCTGGCCAATATTGAGAATAATACCTGGCTCTTTAATTCCTTGTATACCTTTTACTTGTGCATAAACTTCTTTTGCAAGACGGTCTAGAGTCGTTAAGTCGTCGCCAAAAATCTTAATTCCGTTTTCAGCTTTGAAACCAGCAACTGCCTCAGCAACATTATCCGAAATAGGTTGTGAATAGTTGTAGGTAATACCTTGATATTGTTTGAGTTTGTGATCCATCTCATCAATCAGCTGATCCATTGTGATTTTGCGCGTCCATTCTTCTTTGGGTTTTAGCGCTACGGCAAACTGAACAAAACCAAACCCGTTAGGATCTGTACCATCGTTGCTCCGTCCAGTTTGGGAGAGCACACCAGTGACCTCAGGGAAGGTTTCCAACGTACTTTTTAATAGTTTGGTTGTTTTAACCGATTCACGTAAAGAAGTACTCATAGGCATCTCAGCAGTAACCCAAAGGGATCCTTCGTTTAATGTTGGTAAAAATTCTGTTCCTAAAAATTTTGCAGAAAACAAGACTACCGCCAATAAAGTAATTGCGAGGATCATGCTCAGACGTTTGTTTCTAAAGGTGAAACCAAATCCTTTAGCAACGACCCTATTCCAGAATTCCACAAAGGGATTGTGGCGCTCGCGCACATTTTTATTGAGCAGAATATGTGATAAAGCAGGAACGAGCGTTAAGGTAAAAAGCAGCGCTCCCAATAAGGCAAAACCTAGGGTAAAGGCTAGTGGCGCAAACATCTTTCCTTCAACTTTCTGGAAGGAGAATATAGGAATCAATGAGGTAATGATAATCAGTTTGGAAAAAAAGATGGCTTTACCCAATCCCGTTCCTGTCTGTTTGATCCAGCCTGCTTTGGCCATCTTGTTGAATTTTTCCATGCCAAGTTTGTGTGCCTTATGATCCAGCATGACAAATATCCCTTCCACCATAACCACGGCACCGTCGATAATAATACCGAAGTCTACCGCGCCTAAAGAAAGCAGGTTGGCACTCATGCCGGCCAGTTTAAGGCATAGAAAGGCAAAAAGTAAGGCGAGAGGTATGATTATGGAAACGATAACCGTGGTGCGCCAGTCTGCCATAAAGAGCAGTACCATCAAGGTGACAAGCACAATACCTTCGATCAAGTTATGCATAACGGTATGTGTTGTAAAATCCATGAGGTTGTCACGGTCATAGAAAGTTTGCATCTTGACGTCTTTGGGGAGGATTTTGTTGTTAAGCTCATCTATTTTCGCTTTTACAGCAGTCAATACCTCTCTTGGATTTTCACCTTTGCGCATTACGATGGTTCCTGCTACTACATCATCATTCTTACCAAAACCGGCTTGGCCGACGCGAGGCATCGCGCTTTCTTTCACTTCAGCCACATTCTTGACGAATACAGGATTTCCCTTTTGATTTATTACGGTGATGTTTTCGATATCATTGATTGAGTTGACTAGACCAATACCTCGTACAACGTAGGATTGACCGCTTTTTTCGATAACATCTCCACCCACATTCAGGTTACTTTTGCTCACGGCATCAAATACCTGTAAAGGTGTCAGGTTAAATTTGTCGAGCTTTATGGGGTCTGTACTGATTTCGTAAACCAAATCTTGTCCGCCAAAAACATTGATATCGGCTACACCGGGGACACCCCGCAGCGCCCGGTCAATAACCCATGTCTGTAAAGTAAGAAGGTCGCGTGAATTGCGTTGATCGCTGTGTAATGTATAGCGGAAAATTTCTCCAGTAGGACCGTAAGGGGGCTGTACATCCGGATCGACATCGTCTGGTAGGCTCACGGATCGCAGGAGGTTATTGACTTGGTTGCGGGCAAAAGTATCGTCGACACCATCATCAAAGATGATTTTGACAATGGAGAGGCCAAACATGGTCGTGCTACGTATACTCGTTTTCTTTTGTACCGGGCTCATGCCCAATTCAATCGGTGTAGTCACAAAACGTTCGACTTCCTCTGCACTCCGACCATTCCATTGGGTAATGATGGTTATCTGTGTATTGGTAACATCCGGAAATGCCTCAATGGGCATACTTTTAAAACTGATAAAACCAGAAATAGCCAAGATAGCCACCCAAATAAAGGTAAAGGCTTTATTTTTTATGGAAAAGGCAATGATATTCTTAATGAATTTGTTCATTCGTGTAAATGCTAAGGCAGATTAATTATTCAGTGCTCTATAGATCAAAAGTTTATTGTTTACAACAACTTTCTCTCCTTCCTGTAGTCCCGTAGACATATAGGTTGTTTCTTCGTTTTGCTTTATCGGCAGGATTTCACGAATCTTGATGTCATTTGGAGATTTGTAAACCAATACGAAATATTTGTTTTGATCAAAAATGACTGCGTCCGAAGGAACAGCTAGCGCCTGGGTGTTGGATCGATGTGCTACTTTAATGGTGGCCTTACTTTCTGGAATAAGTAGTCCATCTTTATTGTCGAGTACCACACGGGCCTGCATAGCATTGGTCTGTGGGTCGATAATCTTAAAAATTTTGTCGATACTACCTTGAAATTTTTTGTCCGGGTAACTCAGCGTTGACACCACGGCAGGCATGCCCATACTAATCTTTTCAATATCTGTTTCGTTGACATTCAGGATGGCCCATACATCTTTTGTATTGGCCACATCGAAGATGTTGTCGCTTCGGTCACTCCGCAGTTGCATATCCTTGTTGATATTTTTTTGTACGATGTATCCATCGATTGGCGATACCACCGAATATATATTGCCGCGTCGGACATTATAGATCTGACTGACTGCTTCAGAGCGGCGGAGCTGCTCTTTGGCTTTCGTTAACTGTCCTTTTGCTTCCAGCATGTCCTTATCTGTACTCAGTTTACCTGTATACATGTCTTCCGCTACACGGTAGTTTTTTTCGGCAAGCAATACATCTGTTTTGGCATCCGAAAGATCTTTCTGTATGCCCGCAACTTCTGTACTTCTGATTGTGGCCAATACCTGACCTTTGTGTACATAATCGCCCAAGGACGCATTCACGGATACCACATTACCGCCAACGAGAGGGAAGATATCGATGTAATTGTTCTGATCAGCAGATATTTTACCAAAGAAATTGAGTTCTTCGCTCACATTTTCTTTTTTAACCGTTGCAAAACTGGTCGATTTTAGCATCGTCTCACTCATTTCGAAACCTTTGCCAACGGCTGTATTATCCGTTTCTTTATGATTTTTGCAAGAGTAGAGTAGCACTACAGCCACTGTGGCTATGAGAAGTTGTTTATTTGACATGAGTTGAGTTGAATATAGATGTTTGCGCCAGGTAGTTTAATTGTTCGGCATTGAGAATAATTTCCTTTTTCATATCATATAGCTTCAGCATGGATATGCGGTAGCTATCCATAAAATCAGTGAATTCCACGAGGGAGATGTTACCTTTTCTGAAATTGTTAAATACGCCATCATAGACCACTGCAATGTCGTGGAGGTCGTCAGGTGTAATGGTAAAATACTGATTGTATTGGTTTTCCCAGGACAGGTAATTGGAACGGATCTGTGATTCGAGCTGCTGCCGTTGGACTTCAATATTTTTCTTTGCTTCTTCTTCGGCGTATTTTGCTTTGATTACATTTCCTTTATTTTGTTTCCATAGCGGGAGTGGAATTTCTGCCGTTAAGTTAATTTCATTGCGAAAAGCACCTGAATTTTGACTATAGGCAAGCCCAAGATTGATGTCAGGCGTATTTAACGATTGTTGCCATGTTGTAAATAACTGTGCGCTTTCCGAGGTTTTTAATGCAAATTGATAATCAGCATTGTTTTCCAACGCCAATTGGAAGATTTTTTCCAAAGGCATTGTTGGTTTTATGGCAAGTTCCTGATCTGCTTCTTGATCGGTTAGGTTCGGTAGTACGTCTTCCTGACTGGAGATGAGTACACGTAATTGTTGTTGTAAGTTAATGCTATTGTTGATCGCAGTTGTTTTTTCATTATTGAGATCGATAGCCATTGTTTGAAGGCGAACTTGATCTTTTAATGAAATGTTTCCTTTCTTACCTTGTTCTTTGTATGCCGTTAGTAGACTATTTAGATAGTCAAGCTGAATTTTGATATCTGCCAATTTATGCTGTTCAAAGTAAAGGGAATAGAAAGTTGTACGGAGTTGTGCGCGAAGACTGGCCAGCAGTTGACTGAATTGTAGTTTGGCAAGTTCGACATTCGATTTGGCGAATTCTACTTGATTTTTCTTTTTTCCACCGAGATAGATCAATTGGGATATACTGGCTTCTTTAGAAGGACCCGCGTGGAATACCTTTTTATTCTGTGGATCATAGGCGTTAACATTCATTTCCAGCTTTGGCAGCTCCCATATTTTAGCTTGTATGACGTCTGCCTCGGCCTGACTGATGTCATATTGTTGGGCAAGTAGAGAAAGATTGCTCTGTACAAATGCTGCTTCGCATTCTCGAAGCGTCATTTGTTGTCCGGCGATATCGCCTTGCTTTTTTATAAGTGTACTTTCATCCATACGCACATAATCTGTTCGCGGCGGTCTCTGCTGGGCAAATGCTATACCATTGAAAAGCAATAAAAATAAGAGAGGTGTCTTTGTCATTTGTTTCAAAACTGATGAAACAAAATAACTGGTCGAAAATTAAAGACGCCTTAAGAAATGCTTAAAAAAAGCTTAAAAAGGAAGTTTCTATCGATACTGTTTTTACTCGGGAGCTTGTAATTTAAATAGTAACACGAAGGTATGCTTGCCATGCTTTTTATTGGCTTGGTATTCAATTGTCGCATGATGCGATTGCACGATGCGCTGAACAATGCGCAGCCCCAATCCAGATCCTGTTGTCTCACTAGCATTTTCTCCGCGGCTGAATGCATCAAAAATTCGCTTTTGGTCGCTGGTACTCAAGGCGGGCCCCGTATTACTAACAAGCACTTTTAGTTCTTGTGCTGATTCTATCAATGTGACTTTTACCTCCCTGTTGTCTGAATAGAGCGCAGCATTCTTAAATAAATTTACAAAAGCGATTTCAATCAATTGAGCGGAACAAAAAATGCTGAGTTTGGGGTCTTCAGTTCCGCTAATTGAAAAATCCAGTTGAAGGTCGGGGAATACTTTGGCTACTTTTTCATAGGCCATAAATATAATTTCATCGATTCGCTCTTCTTTATACGTCATTTTTAAACGTTCCGAATCAAATTTTGAAAGAAGCATCAGCGAATCTGTGACTTCTGAGAGGTGCAATGTTTCTTTGGATATGTTGCGTAATACCTGCCTCACCTCTTCACTTAACTGGTTCTGATGGTACAGGTTTTCAAGTTGAAAAGACATTCGTGCAAGTGGTGTTCGTAATTCGTGGGAAGCGCTGGAATTAAATTCTTTCTGCGATTCGAAAGCAGTAGAAAGTCGTAATAACATCGTGTTAAATGCTCGGGTTAGTACAGTAATTTCGTCGGTATTTCCTGTGTACTCAACAGGTTTAGTGAGTCTGCTGGCATTAATCTGCGTAATATTGTCTTTTAATTTATCGAGCGGGACCAACAGCCGTTGGATCAGATTATAGCTGAATACCCACACTAAAGCCGCACTCAGGATAAATAGTATCGTGAGGACAAGCGCTAGATGGTCCATTTTTTCATTTCCGGAATAATCCTGTGCTTTTACGATAATATAGTAGGGGGATCCATTAATGCGATAATATTTGGCAAATGTCTCATATTGGTCTTGGTTGTAGAAGATCTGCTTTTCATGATCGAGCCGATTAACAATTGACGCGCTCCAGGTAACGGTTTGGTCCTTGACAGTGCTAAAGACCAATTGTTTGTTTTTGTCGAGAATGATAACATCTTCGTAGAATAAACCATCTTCATCGTCGTGAAAGTAATTTTTATAGGACTGTCTATTGAAATAGGGGTTGCTGGCGATGTAATGAGATATATTATCCAATTTATCGATCAGCCGCTGGCGGAATTGATCTTTACGAAAGTCGAAACTAGCATAATAGATAATTAACATTGCTACTCCAAAAAGGACGGAAAATGCGATGCTGAAACTAATGGCTATTTTCTTCTTCAAATTCATTTGTCTGCCGATAGAAAATAGCCAAATCCAGGTCGTGTATGGATAAGTTTATTCGGATGATTCTTATCAATTTTCTTGCGTAAAAAGTTGATGTATACTTCTATTGTATTCTGTGTTGTCTGAAATTGATTCTGCCACACTTCTTCGGAAATATGCTGCTTTGATAACGTTCGGCCCTTTGCCTGTGCTAAGATAAGTAACAGCTGAAATTCCTTTTGAGTGAGATTAATCTCTTCATTGGCACGTAGTACGCGAGCTTCATCTGGATAAATAACCAGATCATCTATGATTAAGGTTTTTGTATCACTGCTGTCACTGTGTTGTTGCCTGCGTAACAGGGAATAGATTCGCATTAAAAGTTCATCTAAAACGAATGGTTTGACCAGGTAATCGTCGGCTGCCCGAAGAAACGCTTCTTTCTTGTCGTCTATATCATCATAAGCTGAAAGGATAATAATTGGTGTAAAAGCATCATGGCGTCTTATTTTTTTACAGATTTCCAAGCCATTGATTTTTGGAACGTTAATATCCAATAGAAAAAAACCATATTTCTTTTGGTGCGTTTTGGCCAAAAATTCAATTCCATCAAAGGCTTGATCGCAGGAAAAGCCTTGGTTTAATAAAAACGATCGAATCTCCTTCGAGAGTACCTTGTCGTCTTCGAGTAGCAAAATATCTACCATACGTCCATCTATTGTCTTTCGTAAAAATAAACAAATTTTTGCCATCCTATCAAAAAGATATTTCATGATACCTCCATTTAGTAACATAAGAATTACACGAAGAAATATGAAAGGAAAGGAAATCTAAGTAGATTCAATTCGAAATTATAAATAAGTATTATGGAAAGCAGAAGAGAGTTCCTGAGAAAAACTTTGCTATTTTCGGGAGCAGCAGGTATTGCCAGTTTTATGCCTCGTTCAATCCAAAGAGCCTTTGCGATAGATCCTGAGATGGGAAGTACTTTTTTGGATGCCGAGCATATCGTTATCCTTATGCAGGAAAATCGGTCTTTCGATCATACGCTTGGGACGCTTTCAGGAGTTCGTGGTTTCAATGATCCACGGTCAATCCGCTTACCGAACGGTTTGCCCGTATGGTATCAAACGGATAAGAATGGAAAGATCTATGCACCCTTTCGATTAAATCTAACAGAGAGTAAAGTAACTTGGATGGGTTCTCTTCCGCACAGTAGGGCGAGCCAAGTGGATGCCTTTAACCACGGACGCTACGATCAGTGGCTGTTGTCCAAGCAGTCGGGCAATAAGGAATATGCGACTATGCCGTTAACATTGGGGTATTTTACTCGTGAGGATCTACCTTTTCATTATGCTTTGGCGGATGCATTTACCGTGTGTGATCAGAATTTCTGTTCAGGCATGACAAGCACCACGCCGAACCGTTCCTTTTTTTGGACGGGGAAGATTACAGAAATGAAAGATGGCTTGCAAAAGGCAAATATTAGGAACGACGATTTTGCGTACGGTAAAATGACTTGGGAAACTTTCCCGGAATTGCTTGAGAAGGATGGAATTACCTGGCGTTTTTATCAAAATGAGACAAGTTGTGGCGGAGGATTTGCTGGGAAAGAAAGGGCATGGTTGTCAAATTTCGGATGTAATTTACTAGAGTTCTTTCAGGCTTATCACGTTAAATTTAAGGAAAGCTATATCAGAAATCTGGAAAAACAGGTGCGTGATTTACCCGTGCAGATTTCGAACTTGGAAGAAAAGTCTGCTGGCTCTGAGGAACAAGCCGAAAAAATCCGTGCTGATATCCGAAAAAAAAGCGAGGTATTGGAGCGAGCTGAGAAGGAACTCAAAGCATATAATCCGGACAATTATAAAGCGTTAGGTGATTTTGCTAAATCATTGAATGAAAGAGCTTTTACGGTAAACAAGGGCGACAATAATTACAGGTCGCTTGATACCTTGCATTTTAAGTGGAAAGGAAAAAAGGGTACGCTGGAAGTTCCGAAAGGGGACGTTCTTTATCAATTCAGGAAGGATGTTGATACCGGTAGATTGCCAGCCGTATCCTGGCTGGCTGGTCCGCAAAATTTTTCGGATCATCCGAGTGCTCCCTGGTACGGAGCTTGGTATGTATCCGAAGTTTTGGAAATTTTAACGAAAAAACCTGAAATCTGGAAAAAAACAATTTTTATCATTACTTATGATGAAAACGATGGTTATTATGATCACGTAAAGCCATTTGTTGTTCCTGATTTGACTAAAAAAGACACCGGGGCATGCTCTGCTGGTATTGATACGGAGGTGGAAATGGTACGTTTAGAAAATGAGCTGAAGCAGGGGATTGCTAAAAAGCAAGCGCGTGAAGGAGCTGTGGGCTTAGGTTTTCGTGTGCCCATGTATATTGTTTCGCCCTGGTCGCGGGGAGGTAAGGTGTGTTCTCAGGTATTTGATCATACATCTACTTTGCAGTTTTTGGAATACTTTTTCAATAAAAAGCTGAACAAGAATATGCATTTGGAAAACATCAGTGCATGGCGTCGAACGATCTGTGGTAATTTGACTGCAGCCTTTACACCTTTTACAGAGCAAAAAGAACAGATCACTTTCCTAGACCGCAATCAGCACATTGAAACGATCTATAAGGCACAATTTAAGGATAATCCGCGAGCTTTTGTGGCAGTCAATGATCGTGAACTTGCGAAGAGAAAGGTCTGGATCCCAGAATTTGACCGTATACAGGAGCGTGGGATTCGTAAATCCTTAAATTTGCCTTATGCGCATGAAGCAGTTGGCTATGTGGAAGATGGACAGTTTTGTCTCGTGATGACTGTAGACAACAAGCTGTTTGGAAAAAGAACTGCAGGCACGGCTTTCAATGTGTATAGCCCGCTGGCCTATCGTGATGACCAAGGACAAAGCGAAACCTATCGTAACTGGAATTTTGCGGTGAAGGCCGGTGATCGTTTGGAATACCAATGGGACCTAGCAAAGTTTGAAGGAGATCGTTATGCTTTCGAACTGCATGGACCAAATGGTTTTTATCGTAAATTTTCCGGGGAGAAGGGGACAGCAGCAATACAAGCCGCGGTAGCTCCGGAGCTTAAGGCCCTGACACAGGTAGCTACAGGAAAATTACAGCTGAAACTAAAAAACAATAGTGACCAGCGCGTAACAATAGCTGTTGAAACCCTCAACTATAAAAAATATGCCACAACAAAAGAAATCGCCCCGGCCGAGGAAGTTATATTGATCCTGGATATTGAAAAACAAGGTAATTGGTATGATATTGCTATAAAGCTTAATGGAGACAATAATCCAATTATTCAGCTCGCCGGGCGCTTGGAAACAGGGACAGAAAGTACAACTGATCCCTTATTAGCATAAATTATTCTTTCTTCTGCTGCTTAGCGATGTTGCGGAGAACTGTATGTTTGGGTCTTGACCATTTGGGTCTTTCTCCAAGATCGTGATAAATTGCCATTTCTTTTGCGATGGTTTCGGGCTGATTTTTTTTCTCAAACGGCTGCTGTGTAACCAGACCTAATGCTTTAAATAGGTCGAGGTCTTCGTTGCCGTCGGGATTGGGTGTGGTGAGTAGTTTATCGCCCGAGAAAATCGAATTGGCTCCTGCGAAAAAGCACAAAGCTTGTCCCTCCTTACTCATATAGGTGCGCCCTGCCGATAGGCGGACTTGGGTTTTGGGCAATAAAATGCGCGCCGTAGCAACCATTCGTACCATTTCCCAGATGGATGCGGTTTCCATTGCCTCCATTGGTGTACCCATTACAGGCACTAATGCATTGATCGGCACCGATTCGGGCTGCGGAATGAGTGACGCCAGCGTAATCAACATTTTGGCACGATCTGCAATAGTTTCGCCCATTCCAATGATGCCGCCACTACAGACTGTGATATTTGTTTTGCGGACATTTTCGATCGTTTTTAAGCGATCATCGTAACTTCTGGTCGAGATAATTTCTTGATAGTAATCGGAAGAAGAATCGAGATTGTGGTTGTAGGCATACAATCCAGCTTCAGACAAACGTTGTGCCTGGTTTTCGGTCAACATTCCGAGCGTACAACAGACTTCCATGTCAAGTTTGTTTAGGGTACGAACCATATCAAGTACACGGTCAAACTCATGACCATCCTTCACATTGCGCCAGGCGGCTCCCATGCAGATCCGTGAACTGCCACGAGCCTTGGCAGCCAAGGCTTGCTCTTTGACCTGATCAACGCTCATCAAGCTCTCTGCCTTAACATGTGTATGGTAACGTGCGGCTTGGGGACAGTAAGCGCAGTCTTCGGGACATCCACCTGTTTTTATTGAAATCAATGTGGATACCTGCACTTTATTGGGGTCATGATATTTTCTATGTGTTTTTGCAGCTTCATATAGAAGCTCCATCAACGGTTTGTTGTATAGCGCGACAACTTCTTCTTGCGTCCATTTTCGTTTTGATTCCATGTTATCCATAAGTTTTGTTATAAAATCGGGTCTAATTCCTTTAGTCATGTTGCGACATCCTATTTAAAGATGTTTTTTTATCTTGGTTACAAAGATTATAGATTAAATTTTAACTTTGATCGTCCGAAATAAACATAATGAGTAGTCCGGTTGGTATAGCTTTTCATTCTATTATTAAGATTGACCGTCGCAAGGATGACGCTGTCTATCTACAGATCGTGTATCAGTTTATCAATGCAGTTAAACGGAATCTTTTAGAGGATGGAGATTTGTTGCCTGGAAGCCGAAAGATTGCAGATGAATTGAAAGTGCACCGAAAAACTATCGTAGCCGCATTTGCTGAATTGCAGGAGCAGGGCTGGGTGGACATTGTACCCAATCGAGGTACTTTTGTGAAAAATCCCGAACGTATCGACGCTTCGACATCGACCATGGGTGCCTTTAGGCAGCCACCTAGTTTTGCACCTTATTCTTTCCGAAGGGAGCTGATATTGGATATGCCTAAGTTAGAAGCTTCAGAGAAGTATTATTTTACGGATGGCACACCAGATTACAGTATTATTAGTGCTGAGGAACTGGTACGTTTTTACGCATCAATGGTTAAACGCAAAAAGAAAAGTGATGACTTTCCAACCACTACGGAGGGGAATCTGTTTTTTAGGGATCAGTTAAGTTATTATTTGAACTTGACTAGGGGATTTCATCTTTCCCGGAACTTCTTGTTGCCAATTGCCAGCCGTGAGCAAATCTTTTCCATTTTATCCCGATTATTAATTCGGCGTGACGACGTTGTGCTGGTGGAGAATTTAAGTTATTTTCTTCCCAATATGATACTTAGTCAAGCAGGAGCCAAACTGAAAACCGTTCCGGTAGATGCGGATGGTATGATTATAGGTAGGATCGGCGATCAATTTAAGCCCGGCGAGATCAGATGTGTTTATCTCAACTCCAGATGTCAGTATCCAACGACGGTTAACCTTTCCGAAAAACGGAAAATTCAATTGTTACAACTGGCCGAGCAGTACGATTTTATCATTATTGAGGATGATGTAGATTTCGAGTCATCCTTTTTTAAAACAAAAGGGGAATCGCTTTTTCGGAAAAATGCAGGCAACCGGGTGATTTATACCGGTGCTTTCGGAAGTTTCTTTGCTCCAGGTTTCCAAATGAATTTTTTGATCGCGCCTCAGGATCTGCTAGATGAAGGTAAAAAATATCTGAATATCTTCGGGAAGCCGAATTTTATGATTGAGAAAACATTGGGTGAAATTATCCATCAGGGTGATATCTTTCGTTATCAGCGTAAATTTCAGAAAGTTATTGCAGAGCGCAAAGAGTTGTTTGGAGTGTTGTTGCGGCGTTATTTTGAAGATGAAGTTACTTTCACAGTTCCAGAGGCTGGACTGGCTTTTTGGGTACAGTTCAAATCTGTTTTTTCTTTGACTGTATTACAAGAAAAGGCGCGAGGCAGGGGATTATTAATTCCAAGCAATTGTCTATATCAAAATAGGATGGTTACTGCATTGCGATTGGGTTTTGCTCATTTAGACGAGCAGCGTATGTCGGATGCAATTTATTTGTTAAGGTCGGCCTATGGTGACTTGATGGACACTAACTCATGAAATTTACAAAACATGTGTGCAGCCAATGTTTACTTTTGATGGCCTTTTAGCTGGTATACTCCAGTCTGGATAAGCACGAAATTCGCGTTTGCTTATTCGGCAGTCATTTTGAGGATGTAAAGAAAAAGCCCAGCAAAGAATGTCTGGGCTTTGAGATTATATAAGGGGAATAATACTTGCTTAAAAAGTGAAGACCTAGTCTTCATCGGTGATAATATCATCACCATCCAATTCGAAGCCTTCTCCAAGGAAGGTACGTTCTAGTTCGAATAAATCTGAATCTTTAATCATTTTATTTTATTTTGATATTCAAATTTATCACCCTTATTTAAGCTTATCATCAATATAAAATGAAGTTTTTGTTAAGGGTTATTATATTTTTTTGAGTACGACATCCAATTTTTCTGCCTGGATAATTCTGCTGAAAAACTCTTTTAAATCAAAGTATTCTTCAGGCATAAACAGAGGTTTGTTTAATTGGGTAGCAGATTCGATCACTAAAACATCGGGGGCCGCATTGTTGATTTTGAAGATATATCTTGCCGCGCGTTCTGGAAGAGCCATACTGATGTTTTTTAACTTATCTGCTATGGAGTAGGAATACCCTTTTGGCAGTTTTATTTCCATATAACTTTCTTCTTGGATTAAAGAACCAAAGTCAATTGGGTAATTTCTCTCTGTTAGATTGAAAGGATTTTTAGACATTTTGGTATCAATATAAGGATTGAATAGAAGTTGATCATATTGCAAGGTTGCAAAATTTTTAATCTCAATTTCAAACTCCTCAGTTAATGGTTTATCAAGTGACTCCCGATTAGATACTTTAAAACTGTTGATTTTGATGCGATTGTTTTCTTCGTCTATTTTTTCATAGAATTCTTCTTCAGAATTGCTTCCTTGAAGACGCTCTCGCATTTTGGACGCACCATAACCATTCCGTGATGTTATCCATTTTCCTTTTAGTTCACCATTTTCAGATAGTTCGCCGTAGAAAAAGTTGCTGTAGGTGGAAGGAAGGTTTGCATCGAGTTTTACCCAGTCGGATTCACCTTCAAGGGGAATCGATCTTCCATGGTAGTTGACACATTTCATCGGAATATTTCCGAACATTTCATAGGGAGAGGTGGCATCCAGCAGGTAGTAATTTTCACCTATTTTTACTTGTGCAATCACATGGTTGAACTCCGATATTGCGGGGGCATAAAGTCCGGCATATCCATTGTCGCGCGTAGATAAGATCACAGGATTGGCCTCTATTTTCGCGTATCGTAAAGCATTGACAAGTCCGAGGTTGATATCCGCACTATTGCCTGTTCTCTTTTCAATGGCTTCTTTAATGTTTTTTGCATAAATTGAATGTTGATTGTTCCATTTTATTTGTTTTTGAAAATAGGAATACAATCGTGCCGCTTTTTCTAGGTCATCTTGTGCATTTTGTAATATAGGGTCGATAAAATCTTTCAATGCACCTTTTCGCTTTACCTGCCCACCAAAGCTTTCACTTTGTACCAGTTTATCTCTGACATTTTCCCAAGTGAGCGAGAAGTCTTTTGTTGTTCCCATTGGAACACTGTATCGGCCGAGTTCGAAGAAAATAATTGATCTAAAGTTTTTGGAAGAAGTCATATAATCTTCGGCATGGAAAGCTGGGATATTTTCCATGGTATAGATGGTTTTACTTCCTAAGATTTCCCCAACTTCAGAATATAGACCTGTATTGTAATTTTCTACTTTTCTGTTACTGACGGCCAGCCCACCTTTTAGATTGGCTTTGTAATGACAGATTTCGGGAATGCGAGTAACGTATTGACTATAAAGTTTCGGAAGGTCTTCCTGAAATTCCCAAGAATTTAGGTTAAAGATGAATGGAGACTCCGTACGATAGCGGTATTCAATAATTGTACCTTCTTGAACCTGTGGAATAGCTGCTTTCGTTATTGCATAGTTTTCTGAGGAGTTTTCGTAAAATATATTTGCTTTGGTCATCTCTGTTTCTACAATTTTGTCACCAACAAGATGATAGGATGATCCCTTGATGTCCATAAGAACTTCCCGTTCATTTCCACTTTTGTATAATGGAATGCTGAAGTTTGCATAATTATAGGCTTCCTTGTTTAAGATTTTAATGCGTACATGTTTGAAAAACTCAACAACTAGACCCTTATTCTTGTTGTAGTTGACTTCTGCAGAGCCATATTCACGTAAGACAAAGGCATTTGCGGCCGTGTCTATTTTGTCCATAGTAATGGCAAAATCCTCCTTTTTTATTTTACCGAATGAAAAATCTTGTGCTTGTACGTATAAACAGCTAAGCACGAGCAGGCCAGTTAAAAAACTTTTCATAAAAAATGACTGTATGGTTAATAATTATAGCGCTAAAGTAGGAAATAATTTTAAATCAAAATCACTTTGTTGATTAATTTGGTGTAAAAATTAATGCATTGATCAGTTTAGACTGTTTTTGTGTTTAGGAAATAAGTTCTACGTATTTACATCGTGAATTCGAAGGTTAATGTAACATATCGGTAATCTTCTCCATTCCATTTGGGACCTGAGAGTATAATTTCCTTGGCTTTGGCATCAAGGTACTCGTTTGCACTTTGGAGAATACTGATATTCGTTGGAAATCCACCCTTATCAATATAGAAGCTTATGCGTACGGTGCCTTCATAACGGCTTTTGGCTGTTTTTTTCTTGATATAATTGTTGAATGATCTCCAGCCCCATACGGGTTCAGCACTTTTTGATTTGCGTGAAGACATCGTGGTGACGACAACTTCATCCAGCGAATTGCTGGAGGGCTGCAATCTGATTGTGGTATTTTTACTGCGGCGCATATTCACTGCGACGGTATTGTAACCTAGGGCCACGATGTCGACGAGTGAATCCACCGAGCTTGGTTGGATGGTCGCCTGTCCCTGCGCATCAGTGTTGGTTGCCAATTTACTATTGGGTTGAATGATGGTGACCCCTGAAAGAGGTAAGCCCGTTTCTTTGTCGCGAACGGTGAGTTGAAGGGGTATACCGCCTTGTTGTACTGACGAAATCCCCGCAGCTTTGCCAGCAAGTGTACTGTTTAAACTTGAGTTTCCTCGCATCATCATCGTTTGAGAGGCCTCTTTTTTCTTTGCTATGGGTGTATAGCTAATCACGGTCGCACTGTCTTGAGGTCTTAATCCAAATACAGGGCGATCACTATTAAGACGTCCTTCCATTTCTTCCAGTGATTTTACACGTAGGGAGGGTTCGCGCGATAAAATCGTGACCTCCTCTTGTGGATGTTGTTCACGAAAACGGGGGCTGTTGTTATCTGCCAATTGTGGCGAACGATCTTGCGGTTCGATATTTGACTTGATATCATCTGTGGCCGTGGTAGAATCCTCTCCCATAACCGTTGTTTTTGGCTTATCCTGAGTAACGTTTACGTCAGCAGTACGTTTTGTCTCAGATCTATTTTTTTCCTGCTGCCAGAAAAGTACAAGACATACCCCCAAAACGATTACTGTAGAAGCGGCGATGGCTAGTCTTTTCCAGTCCAATATTTTAATTTTAGCAACCTTATCCCTTTTTGCACGTTGGCTAATCTGCTGATTGATTGCTGCAATTACGGTTTTATTTTGATCCATCTCTATACCCATCAGCATATCCGCCAACATGGGGTCACGCTGTGCCTCACGCTCAAGCGCGTACATCTCCGTAGGAGATAGTTCACCGTTGACGTATTTCTTTAAGTATGCTATGTCGTAATTACTGTTGCTCATTCCAAGCCTCCATGCAATTTTTTAAATTCCGTTTCCCATTTTGGATATAACTCTTTACTTCATTCAAGCTATAACCGGTAGATTCACTGATCTCTTTGTAACATTTTTCCTCTAAAAAGAAAAGTCTGACCGACTGTTGCTGTTTTTCTGGCAATTTGTCCAGACAGCCTTCCATGGCCGTTAACTGCTCTTCTTTTTCATCATATTGTTCATACTGATGCAGGTCTCCCGGAAATTTCACAAATTCATCCAAAGAAACTTGAGATTTGTTTTTTTGAGACCTCAAATACATCAGACAATGGTTTTTGCTTAATACATAGAGCCATCTTTGAAAATCTTTGATTTCCTGCTTGTTGACTTTATATATTAATTCCTCAAAGATATTCATGACCGCATCTTTACTCAATTCGGAATCTTGGAGATACCTTAAGCAAACATAATATACCATTTCGGTATGTCGCTGGTATAGATCGCCCAATACCTGGAGATCCATAGACTCCTGATAGCGCAACAAGAGCTCATGGTCTTGTGGTGTATCTATTTTTGACGACTTGAATGCGGACATTATATAGTCTAAAAGTATTTTTTTTTTCTGGTTTATGGAAATTTAATATTTCGTGCATCCCTTGGCAAAAAAATGAATGCTATGAGAACAATACTTTTTGTGATAGGCTTGTTGCTATCCTTCGGTGGGTACGCCAAGCAGGGATATGAAGTCAGCGGTAAGGTGGTCGATGCATATACAGGAATTGCTCTTGCCGGGGTGCAGGTAAGCAATGCCGTAACCAAAGAGCAGCGTCTGACGGATGATAAAGGAAATTATCGCATCCAGGTCCAGGATGGTAAAAATACCTTGATTTTTAGTTATATCGGATATCTCGAGCAACGGATCGCGGTCAACCATCGGTCAAAGGTTGATGTGGCCTTGGTGCAGCAAAACAATACACTCGATGAAGTTGTGGTGACCGGATATGAGCGCAAAGTGAAGCGCCAGACGGCACCGATGATGCATGTTAATTCAGCTTTGTCGGGACAAGTGTCAAGTTTGTATATCAGAGGGACGGCATACATGCCTAATCAAAACCAGGAATCTTATCGGAAGGTAAAGGAAAATAAGTTTATCAATCCGCTTAAAGAACCTTTATCAACGTTTGCAGCGGATGTTGATGCCGCCTCTTATAGTAATGTACGTCGTTTTATCAATTCGGGAAGTTTGCCTGAAAAAGATGCGGTACGCGTTGAAGAGATGATCAATTATTTTCAGTATGAGGTATCTGGTCCTAATAATGGTGAGCCCGTAAATATTGTCACTGAATTGACGAAGGCACCCTGGAATACTGCGCATCAACTTATGCGTGTAACGTTAAAAGCAAAAGATATGCCTACGGCAAAGCTTAAAGCTTCCAATCTGGTGTTTTTGATTGATGTTTCTGGATCGATGATGGGGCCGGGGCGTCTGCCCTTAGTAAAAGCTTCGTTGAAGATGTTGGTTGATCAGCTTCGTGATATAGACCATGTGGCTATTGTGACTTATGCCGGATCGGCAGGGGTAAAATTGGAAAGTACGCCTGGAGACGAAAAGATGAAAATAAAATCGGCTATTGAAGAGCTGGAAGCAGGCGGAAGTACTGCTGGTGCAGCGGGAATTAAGAAGGCTTACGAAATTGCCAAGCAGCAATTTATCAAAGGTGGAAACAACCGGATTATTTTGGCCAGTGACGGTGATTTTAATGTTGGAGACCACAGTGACGAATCGATGGAAGAATTGATTGCGAAAGAAAGTAAATCAGGCATTTTCCTTACGGTATTTGGTTATGGCATGGGGAATCTTAAGGATAGTAAGATGGAAATCCTTGCGGACAAAGGTCATGGAAATTACGCTTATATCGATAATATTTCGGAAGCACGAAAGGCGATGGTGACCGAATTTGGCGGAACGTTGTTTACTGTTGCTAAAGATGTAAAGATTCAGGTCGAATTCAATCCAAGGTACGTGCAAGCCTATCGCTTGGTAGGGTACGAAAATCGTATGCTGGAGGCCGAGGATTTCAATAATGATCAAAAGATGGGCGGTGATATGGGCGTAGGCCACATGGTGACAGCCTTGTATGAAATTGTACCTGTCGGTGTTGAGTCGGGAATGGTCGGAACGGTAGATCCATTAAAATATCAGCAGCATGCAAGTCCGGCAACTGGAAGGAGAAATGCTGAACTGGCAACAGTTAAATTTCGGTATAAGGAGCCTGAAGGGGAGAAAAGTAAGTTGCAGCAAAAGGTGGTAGGAACTGCGGTAACGGAGTTGAACAATGTGAGTGAAGATTTACGTTTTGCAACTGCGGTAGCGGAACTTGGTTTACTACTTCGTGATTCTGATTTTAAGCAAAAGGCCGATTTTGACCAGCTGATCGTGCGTGCAAAAGCTTCCAAAGGAAAAGATGAGGAAGGTTATCGTGCTGAATTTATCCGTATGGCTGAAAATGCGCGGGACTTGTCGAGATCGAAGGAATAATTAGGATAAGCTTATCCAAAAGTATTTTCAGCAGCGACAACCGAAAGTCTGCTGCTGAAAATTGTTTAGTTTTGAGGATTATAGGCAAAAAAGTGAATAAAATCTATATTTTTAAGCCATAAATAAAAGGAACGTATTTTGCTCCTGCGATTGGTGCTACATGCTATTCTGCTCGGGTGATGAATGGGGTGGATTGTTTTGGTGAATAGAGGTAATTTGTCAAGGAATCGGCCCGGCTGTCGATGGTGAGGCAAATACGAGAATAAAAAATAATAGATAAATGAAAAATTTCTTCTTGTGCTTTCTTTTGGCGATTGGTATTGTAATACCTACAATAGCCCAAAATGCGGGTTTGAATAAACAGCAAACGATGGCCTATATTAACAAGCTGTATAAAGTTGCTTATCATTATAAGGATACAAAAATTGATACGGTGACGGTAGATGGGAAAGTGCTGACAGTCTTTCTTTCCAGTGGCCAGCATTTTCGAAGTGATATTGCGAAATCAGATGTACTTGTCATTGCCAGGGTAAAATCAGGTCATCAAATTCGATTCAAGTCGTCGCCAAGCACGGATGAAATTTTGTGGGCTATCCAAACAGAAGATGATGCCAAGCGTCTGAAAAATGCGCTGGAGCATCTGATTAAAATTGTAAAAACGGAGAAAAAGACAGATCCTTTCAGTAGTTAAGTACTTTAGAAGTGTTCTGGTCTGATGAATACTAGAATGTTCGGCAAGTTATGCGCTTGCCGAACTGAATAGAGAAAGTAGTAGGGCTTGTACATGGATATGTGTTGAGGATTGCTGAGGGGGTAACCAAATGCCTACTAGATATAAAGACGATTGGCTTCATGGCCGAAATTGATGTGGCTGTTGAAACCATTGATTGTAAATTACATCGTTAATACGAACGTAAGGTGTTTACATAAATTCAGTATTAAAATGGTGTTATCTTATTGTAATTAAGTGATATAGTTTATAATGCTTAGATTTCACAATAAAAGCAGACCCGATGAAAGATCTGCTTGAATTGATATGTATTAGAAGTTGGCTGCTACGTTAAATAAGTATTAAGGTCAATAGTGGAATTAGGGCGACCATAGAAAACATCACTGTAGTACGCTTTTGCAGATATAAACTTATAGATAAGATCAATTCGCTGTTTTCGCAGCTTTCTATTTTGCCACCATTAAATAGCGAAGAGGGCTTGATTTCTACAACTTTTCCTAGCTCATCTTCAATTTGCCATGCGGTCATCCACCTATTTTTAGGGCTCCATGTGTATTTTTTATTGATCAGGCTAATGGTAGCTTTACTCTTCCAGGAATTGTATTCAATATCACCGATCAGCTCATTGTTTTGATTTCGAATCTCTGTGTATGGATTAAAAAGCCCTTTATTTATGAAGCGATACTTGTCTTTATGGATAGAAACATGCGCATCTAGATTCCAATCAATAGATTCCAGGCTACCGATCACAGCATCATTACAATAGAGGGTAGACTTTGTTCCGAATAAATTATTTTTCCAGTTATAAATTGATTTCTTTTCCATGACTGTGTATGCTTATATGTTGATTTTAATTTATTAGTAGCCGATCAGCTCATTATGTTACAGCGTGTGGAAATATTTTTTGCGGAAGTCTTTTGTGGAAGCATTCATAAGGCTTAGTATAGGAGAAGTACACGAAAAAATCCCTATTTTTACCAAAAAAATCACATCGAATTGACACATCAGGAAAAGTCGAGCCAGATTAGGAGAGAAATAAATCAGTCTTATCAGGAGCTTAAAGGAATATACCCCATATTAAAACGCCAGAACAGCATTGGGCTGCTGATATTTGCTATCGCAATCCTAGCGATTCTGCTTGTATCGATGGGGTGGTACCGCGCAGTTGTACCGACTTGGTTAATGATTGTTAGCAATGCATTTTTTATGGGCGTATTGCACGAGATAGAGCATGATCTAATCCACTGGCTATATTTTAAAAAACAAAGAGGTATTCATCATTTTATGCTTTTTAGTGTTTGGATTTTGAGGCCACTGACTGTCAATCCTTGGATTCGCAGAACTTTGCACCATCATCACCATAAATTTTCAGGTACGTTGCACGATGTTGAAGAGCGTAGTGTGACAAATGGTGAACGTTGGTCAATTAAACGTCTGTTGACAACACCTGATGTTGTATTGGGAGGACTCTTTCGCCTTTATCGGATGTTTAGCGATATGGATGAGGAAGTAAAAAATGGAAATCTAAAATTGGAGACTTCTTCAAAACTAAAAAGAATTATGTTTTTGAGCATTGTTCCCGTAACGATTTTTGCACATGTGGTTTTATATTTCTATTTCGCAGATTTGCTAATGGTCTGGTTGAATACATTGTTCAGGTTAGATTTGAGTTTTCCACAGTATGTTGATAACATGTTAATAAGTTTTCATGGGTTAATTTATGTTATTCTTTTACCAAACTTATTACGTCAATTTTGTTTACATTTTATTACATCAAATATGCATTACTTTGGTGATGTTGAGGCGGGCAATGTCATGGAGCAGACACAGGTACTGACAGTGTGGTGGACGTTTCCGATGCAATTATTCTGTTTCTTTTTCGGCTGGACCCACAGCATTCATCATTTTGTTGTTAACGAAACCTTTTACGTACGGCATATTGGACGTAATGCAGCTCAGGATATCTTACGTCGGTATGGAGTTCGTTTTAATGATTTGGGGACATTTAGGAGGGCAAACCGTTTTCGTGAACTTTCCAACAAAGAAATTTAGTGCTTTCCTCTAATTCTTTTTACGGTAGGTTTTAAAATTTCCATGTTGTCGGTAAACAAGTGCTCCCTCTTCGCAATAGTTCGATAAGTAAACAGAAAACTTGTTGCTCTCATTCTTATCAACACCCAATTGAATCAATACATCAGAAACACGTCTTTCTGTGTCAAAAAAATCGGAATGATACACGAGATTATCTAATTTTTTGCTCAGAGTGATTCGCTCTCGCGCCTCTGGAGGTAGCGAATATGGCGATTTGAATACAATGTCGTGCTGAAAAAAGAGTGCTGGTTGAATTTCGAGACTGCGGCATAGGGTTAAAAAATTTGTGAACGTTAGGTCTTTACCCTTTTCAATACCATTAAGTGTTCCTGTTGAAATGCCCGTTATATGGGATAGATCGCGCAATGAGTAATATAAATCATTTCGTTTTGCTCTAAAGCGTAACCCAATTGTTTCAAGTAATACTTTGTCTTCGTCCGTCATATAACGAATTGAATGACAATTTGCGCAAAATATCGTTTATTTTTTTGATTAAAAATTTGTATTTGGTTTATTTTAATGTTATGTTTGTTACAATAGCCTTTTATAAGTGGGAAAGAGATTTATTTTAGCGTAATCGAAGAATGTGTAATAGCAGAAATTCTTTAAATTAATAAACGGACCTTACATCACCTTCCCCATATTAACGAGTATGGTACATTGTTACCTTATCGCTAGGGGATAGAAAAACTAATCATATAAAAGAAACTATCGGTTTATCCTCGTCGTCTCCTGCGGGTGCGTTGTGGTGCTTTAAGATAGTTGTCTAGCATTTAATCACGATGGCCAATTGTTGGTCCAGCCAACTGGGTATCTACCGTGTATGAAAAAAACAATTTCCCAGCTTCGGTTTCAAGGAATCCGTCAAATTCTGTCGAAGCTGTGGAAGTTGTATAGTAGTGGAAGTTGTTTATTATTTTCCACTCATAAAATAATATATGATATAAAATACGATCAATAGGCATACCGCGATAATAAGTGTGCGCTTGATGTTTTTGCCGGCTGGTAAATCATCCTTTTCTTCTACGGCCACTTCTGGTAGTTTCTCCTCCTGTTTGTGGTCGCTATTTTCGGGCGTATTATACTTATTTTCCATAATTAAAAATGTTAATTTACATAACTAGAACAGTGCTGAGCGATAAATTGTTGGGGTTGGCTTATAATTTTAATTGGATAATAACTTCTTTATGAGAGGCTATTTTGCATTTGAAACAAATAAAGGCGATAAAACATTGTGTTTTTTTGCAGTATTTACATACATTGCAGGTACATTGAACACAACACCCTAAATAATCTCTGAGCACTGCTTTTACAGATGATTGTGCGTTAAATGAAGTCTATAAAAAATAATTGAGCACTAAATGAAAAGAAGAAATCTTATTGGAACATTGGTAGCTGGAT
Source organism: Sphingobacterium sp. UBA5996 (assembly GCF_002429765.1). NCBI lineage: Bacteria > Pseudomonadati > Bacteroidota > Sphingobacteriia > Sphingobacteriales > Sphingobacteriaceae > Sphingobacterium > Sphingobacterium sp. UBA5996. The sequence goes on along the minus strand of NZ_DJAS01000024.1, from coordinate 29,227 downwards.
GTATGATGTTGGCTATTACTCCAACATTTGCGCAACAAAAAGCTGCAAAAAAGGAAATCGGTCTACAGTTATACTCTGTACGTGAAGAAATTGGGAAGAACCCAAATTTCGACCAGATTCTGCAAAAAATCGCTGCATTAGGCTATACTGGAGTGGAAGCTGCGGGATATAAAGATGGCAAATTATATAATTTGAGTCCACAGGAGTTTAAAGCAAAAGTGGAAAAGGCGGGAATGAAGGTGATTTCATCACACGCTACGAAGACTTTGTCAGAAAAAGAGCTATCGTCTGGAGACTTTAGCGAATCTTTAAAATGGTGGGATGAGTGTATCGCTACGCACAAAGCTGCGGGGATGAAATACATTGTTACGCCTTGGATGGAGGTCCCTAAAACACTTAAAGATCTGGAAACACAATGTCGCTATCTGGATGCGGTGGGTGCTAAATGCCGCCAGCAGGGAATTGTATATGGATATCACAACCACTCACACGAATTTAAAAAAGTGGAAGATAAAGTGATGTACGATTATATGATAGAGCATACAAATCCCGAGCATGTATTTTTCGAAATGGACGTATATTGGGCAGTAATGGGGGAGGTTAGTCCTGTGGATTATTTCAATAAATATGCGGGTAGATTTAAAGCATTACATATTAAAGATCATCGTGAAATTGGTCAAAGCGGTATGGTGGGGTTTGATGCTATTTTTAACAATTCAAAAGCGGCAGGATTACAATATATCTTTGTTGAGTTAGAAGAAACTCGTAATGATATTTACACTGGTCTACAGCAAAGTATCGATTATTTGAAAAAAGCTCCTTTTGTTAAGGCAAGCTATTTAAAATAGGAAATGTCGGGAGAAAATTGACGCTGTTTCGACAATAATCCGTTTGATAGATTTATTATTTTTCGGTAACTTGAGAATAATAAAAAGGGATTTTTTATTCAATTAAATTGGATTATATGAAACGGATTATTGTTGCTACAGATTACGCTGAGGAGGCAGAGCATGCCTTAAAATTTATTATGGAAGTCTTTGCTGGAAAAGAGTATGAACTCATTTTATTTTCCCTTCAAAATCCTTCCATTCATGCGATGAACGCTCGGCTTTCTCCCGATTCTATGTTTAAAATATTTGAACATCAAAGTAAGATTCTACAACATAAGGCAGATGCTATTACCGCTGAGAGCGGTGTTTTGGCTATTCCATATCTTGCTGCAGGTCTATTTTACGATCAGATGACCAAATGTATCGAAGAGACGGGGGCCGATTTGTTAGTGATGGGTATGGCTAAACGTTCTTTTGATCAGGATATGCTTGGTAATACAACGACTGCAGCTATCAGCAAATTAAAAATACCGATCCTTTCTATTCCGCTCGGCGCAAAATTTACAGGGCTTCAGCATATTCTTTTTGCTTGTGATGTCGTTCGTGGTGTGCAAAAGGAAATTTTAGAAAAAGTGAAGGATTTTGCGAGTGATTTTGGGGCAGTACTGGAGGTACTCAATATTCGTAAGACCGTTGAGCAGCTGAATGAGGAAAAAGGAAAAGAGACACGGGAAACCATCAACGATGTGATGGGAATTGTAAGTTATTATTATAAAAATGTAACTTCCAATGAGGTGGTAAAAGCCATTCGTGACGAAGTTAAAGAAAGCAATACAGACCTGCTGGTTATGATTCCTTATAAGTATGGTTTTTGGAGTTCATTGACCCATCGAAGTAAGACTCGTATGATGGCGTCGGGGTTGGATATTCCATTACTGACGATTTCGATTTAATCTTTTTAACACCATTGTCCCTGCAGAACTAAGTTCAAAGGGCCTTATTTTAGTTTAGTATGTTATAGAATTGGCAATATTTTGTCCCAAATCTGCTGGTAAACTCTATTATCTCGAATAATTCCCTTATCCAGATCATAATAATTTGGTGATTCAAAACTACCTCCCCTACGACGTTCTATTAGAAATATATTGAGGACAATCTTTGAACCGCCCCCTTTCAACGGGGTTATCAAAAAATTTGTAATTATTTTTTCACCTTCTTTATTGCTAAGCAGCTTCTTGTTTTCAAAGTACGCACTGGTCTGAACGAATCCAGAGGATCGATCCAGTTGTGAAATAAAATGCCCGCCATCTTGAAACGCTTGTATGATTTTGGTATACGCCGAATCGCTTGCGATTGGGACAGTTTTTGTACGTTCAGGGTTTTGGGCCAACAGAGAGCTGGAAAGGAAGAATACTTGAGCGATCGCCAGCAGAGCGAATTGGATTAAGCGTTTCATATGAAATCTTTATTGTTTAAGCTATAATTTAGCCATTTATTTTAAATAATAGCTGTTAATAGTATAACCTTAGTTTATTTAATTCTTATTCCTAGTATCTTTAGGCTTCGCTCTTCCTGATCGAGCGTTGCAATATTGGGTAAATTAGCCCATTCCTCGAATCCCATTTTTTCAAACAACGCGATGCTGGCAAGATTGTGCGCGAAGATAAATCCCAACAGGGTATGTACGCCTAAACCTGGGGCTTTATCCATGCAGTGCTGGAGAATCTGTTTACCTAGACCCCGGCCTCTTTGCTGTTCGTCCAAATAGATGCTGATTTCTACTGTGGCATCATAAGCCGGACGACCATAGAACGATTGGAAACTGACCCATCCAAGGAGTTGATTATTTTGATCTTCCACCATCCATAATGGTCTTTTTGAAGCGTTGTGTTCGTCAAACCATTTTTGTCTACTCGCAACAGATACAGGTTCTGTATCTGCTGTGACCATACGAGAGGCAATTGTTGAATTGTATATTTCTACGATGTATGGTAAATCCTGTTGTTCGGCGTTGCGAAATTTTAATTGATGCATGGATTTTACTGTTTAATTGCTATTCACTGTTGTTTTTTGCTCTAATGTCCAAGTTAGAAAGTCAGTCATGATGTCGTCCCAATGCGGTTTTTTGTAATCGGGTCTACCATCATTCTGAACTTCAAAATAATTATGCTCCAGATTGTAATATCGTTTTATCGTCAGGTTGTTTTTGTGATTTCTTATAAAATATAGTGGTACTAGATCATTTAATTCAGCTACAATGTCTTCTGTGCCGAAGACCAGATAGATTGGGTATTCAAATCCCAATAGCTCATCAATAGCAGGTTGTGAAAATGACTTCCAGGAGCGCAAATTGGGATTGTTTTTTAATTTTTCAGGGGTGTTGGCATCTTTATAAAACGCATAGGTTTGTTCAATTTTTTGAGAGGCTTGTTGCCAGGTAATTTTTCCATTTTGGACATCGCGCTTTGCTTGCCGTATATCTTGGTCTATACGTCCAAACAAATTTGTGCCCGATAAACCCAGTTTGCTGACTTTTTTATATTTATTGGCTAGTTTGGCGGCTACATGTCCACCTTGGGAATGTCCAAATATTGTTAATTGCGAATTATCTACCCAAGGTTGTTTGCTCAGGTAATCTAATACGGAAACTGCTCGATTCACATAATTATATAGATAATCTGCTTCTTGATAAGCTCTACTAGGGATATTTTTATCTTTAGAGTCGCCATAATACCAATAGGAATCATTAAGCTGCGATTCGTCCACAATAACAGGGGTCTCTGGCATGGAAATAACGACGAGATGGTACGACTTAATTATATCCTGGTAGTTAAAGTTGGTTAGTCCACCCCCAAAAAGACTTAAACCTTCTTTTTTATAATTAAAGTATAGTGGTATGGGCAAGGAGCCCTGACAAAACAAAAATAGAGGCTTTTTGCTTTTTGGAGCTGGATCAATGACTAAAAAATCAATTTTACTGTTTGGAGTTTCAAGTGTAAAAACAGTTGACTCATTGTTGATAACGCTTGTTTTCTGTCCGAAGGCAGCCTGTGACATTAATAATGAACAGATAAAAAAAATGAATTTCATGAAGATCAGCTATCTAGTATACTTGTTATTGCCAAACTTATATAAATTGAATTTTATATCCAATAGCATAATATTCATTTAGGAGTGATTTGCATGTAAATAGAATCTCTCGGAAAGGGGCTGGAGAAGACGTCTTTGTTGTTATATGTGACCACTGGCTCTAATTTTATTTTTGCATGCGGTGATATTGTATCATCTCATTGAATTTTTGGTTTAGCTGTTATAATCTCTTTGATCTTATATCGGCCCTATATCACTTATCATCGGTGGTAAAATCGGATTTGAATTATCCAATAGTTAGGTTATCTTGCTTATAATGCATTTTATCTAGGTCAAAATACAGTTCGTCGAGATTTTTTCTAGATAATCTCTGATATAAATACTTTTGGCCAATATTAACTTTTATCATTCTAAATGAAGAAGCTATTTATTTTATTTTTGGGCGGTCTTTTCCTAGTCTCATGTAAGAATCAAGGAATCGAAGCTGATGCATTAAACAGGGACGAGTATTACATACCATTGGGTGAAAGTATTAAAGTCGCAGATTCTCTGCATTATTTTATTTTAGGAGATGCTAATAAAAAGGCGTCTACTAAATCCAAGATTGGAAATACCAATGCCACTTTAAAAAAGGAAATTCTATCGGAAAATGGGACGCCATTAATGCGTGTTTTTAATTACGGGAAGGGGGGATTTATCATTTTGGCTGCAGATCGTCGGGCTAATCCGGTATTAGCATATTCCGATGAGACAAACTTTCCCTCCGATACTATACCAGCCGCAACGGAAGCATGGTTATATGAAAATAAACTTCAGATAGAAGAGTTAAAATCATGCACAAGAGAAAATGTGAATGGAGAAAACCTTTTGAAAAAGGGGAATTATGTCAAGCTTTTAGGAGGGGAAGTTCCAACAGTTAATGTAAAAAGAGCATCTATTGAAAAAGTCGCTGGATTTTTCCCTCCGGCAGGAGGATGTGAACCAACGGGATTTGAAAAAGGTCCACTTTTGCAGACAACTTGGAATCAATCTGGCGGCTATAACAATTTAATGCCTGATATGTCTTGTACCCCTTACTCTTGTAATGGAAAAGCGTATACAGGCTGTGTAGCTACAGCAATGTCCCAGGTGATGAGATATCATCAATATCCTGCTTCATATAATTATAGTATTATGCCAAATGCAGTTTCAAGTTATTTAGATGTTTCATCAGGAGCTAATGAAATCTCTAAGTTAATGAGAGACGTAGCCAATTCTGTAGATTCACAACCGGATTGTGATGGCACAGGTGCTGCTTCTAATCTAAATGATATTCTATACGCCTTAGAAAATACTTTCGGCTATTCAGTCACAGCGACAGCAACTGACTTTAATTATAATACCGTAAAAAGTGAAATTCAAGCCAATCGTCCAGTAATCTTAAGTGGATATAAGGATAAAAGTGGATTTATTTTTCATACATTTAAAGGAGGCCATGTCTGGGTAGCAGATGGTGTTCGTGGTGGTACAAGCTGTGGTGAGCAAAATCCTGATGGTACATGGACAGGTGGTGCTTCCTTCCTTCCTGTACTTTCATATGAACTGGGGTTGGGGAGGTTCAAACAATGGATGGTTTGGGTTCGCTAGTGCTGATGCAGGCGGAGGTTATAATTTCCAATATAAAAGAGGTATGGTTTATTCAATTAAAAAATAACGACAATATGTACAAATTAGGATTACTATTGATACTATTTACTTTATTTTCTTGTGAAAAGAAGGAGGAAAAATGTTGTATGAATGTTGAGAGCCAAGTATTATTAAACTTGACTAACGAAGATAGTAACAATATTTTTGAGTTAAACGAAGGGGCAAAAGGGCTCAATGATCTGGATTTATATTATGTTGATAAATCAGGCAATCGGGAAATTCAAAACCATTCTAATCTTGATATCCCCAAAAATATGCAAATTATCGATTGGGAAGTGCTTAAACAGAAAATATTAAAAGTCTTTGGAAATCTTACACCTCAAAGTGATGGTTATGCTGAAAGTATATTAGTGGTAAAGGGATACTTGGAAGTTTCAATAAAATTAAAAATAGAAAGCACTGATTCCTATAAAGGTTATTCACAATTATTGGTGAATGGAAAGGAGATTTCAAAAGGTCAACTTGGACGTCCTATTTCTGTTAAATTAACTCCGTTGTCGGAATAGGACTTCCCAAAATTAAATTTCATAGTTAGGGTTTTAGGTAAACCACCATTAGTTTATTTAATGGTGGTTTTTTATTTTTTGTAGAATAATGCCATTTTATAACCTTAATTAGTTTACTGTCTTCTGTACCAAAGAGCAGAAAAATGAAACTATGGATTGTCATACGTGTTTTTACACCAAAACACAATAAAGTAATATACAAGCAATATCAAAAAGGTAAACAGAATTTATTTACAAATCCGCTATACGACATTAAAGCATAAACATACTCGTTTCCAATTTCTATCAAACTAGCTAAGTTGACTGAATACGGGAAACAATAAAATAAATCGTCTTTCATAGTTAGGTATTATAATGAGCCGCCATTAGTTTATTTAATGGTGGCTTTTTTTATTATATAATGTATAATTGAGTTTTTAACCTTTTTAATAATTTAATAAATATGTATGTGCTAAAAAATGATATCGTGTAGATCGAGTGTTTCGTATGGGTCAAAATTGAATTGGTCGAGATAATTTATTTTTTTGGAAAATATGATATAGCTTTTCAGAAGTTTAGCCAAATACAAAACTACATGAAAAGAAATTTGACCAAAATCCTAGCTTTTTTGCTTACGTTGATTTTCAACGTTTCTTCAATTTTTGCTCAAGGAGTTGAAGAAAATACCGATATGAGGAACTTCCTCAATAATATGTTTTCTACTCTAGATAAAACTAAAGTACCAGACGGACTATTAAGAGACTTTTCATTCGAACTTGTTGATTTGGATAAGTATTCAGGTACTCTTTTAAATAAGGATAATTTTATAGATAGGCCAACTTATGAAATGTTCCTTCGTACTATAAAATCAGCTTCAGTTTCTTCCGCTCCATTTGGAGATGTTGAAACTATCATGTTAAATCAAGGTAACGCTGGAACAAATACTACCGTTTCGTTAAGTGCCGCTGCATACCGCTATTCCTTTATAAAGGCAAATGCAAAAAATGATCAATTGATAAATTATGCAAATGGTAAGGTTTCCGATAATGTTAAAAATGGTGTTTGGCAAAATCCTTATTCCAGTGGATATGCTTTGGGTTTTGCTCCACATGATAGTATTTTTAATGCTGAATCTCTTACATATAAACTGAATTCAAATGTGTGGTTTTCAAATTTATCCTATTCAAAGATTGAGATTGATCCAGGTGATGGTGGAGGTTATAGGCAAATTACTTTAGGAGGAAGCCTAACTGCGAATTATCCATCATCGGGTAGAAAAGAGGTGAAAATGAGAGTTACACTCACAGGTGGAAATCAATTGCTATCACATTCTAATATCCAGGTACTTTTACCAACAGCTGCGGCTAGCGCATTTGGTATTGGTTCAACATATTCTTATGCCACTACAAAAGTTGGTGCCGCATATAATGGAGTAAGTACATCGGCGGAAGTGTACACAATTTGTCGAGTTAATAATATAATAAAGAAACCACTTATTGTCGTGGAAGGATTTGATCCCCGTGTTCTTAGTGTTTTAGTAGAAAAGGACCCAGATACCAAATTGAAGGGTAAAGGGGTCGTAAGCGTTGAAAGTTTTATGAAAGTACTTAAACGCACTTATGAAGGTGATCGTATTCTAGATGAATATGATATAGTTTATGTTGATTTTGTAAATAGTGATGAATACATTCAAGCCAATGCAAATACACTTAAGGAGGTAATACTTTGGGTTAATCAACAAAAACAACAGAATAATAGCTCCGAACCTAATATTGTTATGGGACAAAGTATGGGTGGGCTAATTGCACGGTACGCCCTGAAAAAAATGGAGCTAGCTAATATTGCTCATAAGACCTCTATATATGTTAGCCATGATGCACCACATCTTGGAGCAAATGTCCCTTTGGGAGTTCTTTATGGTGTATATGCCATCAATTCGTTCTTAGATAATAAATCAATCATAAATGCAATTACAAACCAACTTGACGCGAACGACTATATACAAATGGTGAAACGTGTTATGCATAGCAATGCTGCGCGACAAATGTTAGTAAACTATATTGACTTTGGAGGAAATTTAAATAATACTGACCATAATAATTGGCAACAAGAATTGGCGTCACTTGGTTTTCCAAATGGAGATGCTAATGGATCTTTTAGAATGCTTTCTATTGTTAATGGTAGTTATGTGAGTAATTCCATAAATCCATATTTTGTTGATGCGAATGTAAATGCTAATTCTCCCTTGCTAGACTTCACTCCTGGACTCAATGGGATTGTCCTTGGGGTTTTATTGCAAGATATATGGGCTGGTTTATTGACAATTCTTCCCGGTAAAACAACTTTACAAGTTAAAATGCAAATGCTTCCCGGTATATCTGTCGGTACTAAAATTTCTGATTTTCAGATTAAATACGTTAAAAAATTTCTTTGGACTGTACCAATTACCCGGACAATTTTCTCTTTTCAAAGAAATATGCCAAGCGGATTACTTTTTGATACCTATCCAAGTTCAGTATATTCAATTAACAACCAAGCAAATTTGGGACAAGGTTCCGGTTCTGCGATAACTCCGATTCTATTAAAGTATGGATATGATGTGAAAATTGCACCTAATATTCCCTTCCTTCCAGCTTCTAGTGCTCTCGCTGTGGGATTTGGCACTCAACCCCTAACTGCAGCAATGTTTACTAATAAACCAGTAAGTACAAATACCCCGTTTGGTGGGAATGTTTTTTATAATGATATGGTTTCCAATGGTCATATTGACTTTGGAATGGAAGAAGCAAGATGGTTATTAGCCCAGTTAAGATATTCAATTGCAGGACCGAGATTGGGAAAAACAGGATCTCAATATTCTGTAATTAATCCTGGGACTGCAAGCATTACATGGAGTACCTCAAATTCAAGTATTGCTACTATTAATTCGTCTGGTGTTCTTACGGTTACAGGCAAGGGAATAATTGATATTACCGCTAATGTGAATGGTACACAACTTACCACTCGAGTTGCTGTTGGAACCCCTCGCTTTGTGCTAGCGGATGTGGTTCGAAAACCTGGTTTTTATACAATAAAAGCAAACTGTATTGATACAGAGCCGGGGTATGCCGATTTTATCATGGAGAATAAAAATATTGTTGTTTATCAATGGGGTGTTAAGAATGAAGATGGCCCTATAGAATGGTTTGATTCGCAGTCTCCAGAAGTTAAACTTGGTACTACGGAAGATAATGATAATACCACCATCTATTTAAAAGTGAGGGATGCAAATGGAAATGAGAGCGCTCCTGTTTTTGTTCGAATTACCGGTTATGATGTGTGGAATCTTCTGTTTAACAGTTGGATAGTAAATAATAAAGGGGAAGTTTTTACTTCAACAGGAATCAAGGTGACGTATAATAATGCCACAATGGCAATTATTAGAAGGAATGCAACTGGAGAGTATGCTAATGCTAGGTGGAATCCATTAGCAGCCGTAATTGTCAACGATGAAGGAAGTCAAAGAGGTATCCTTTGGTCACCTAATGGATATATCAAAGATATTTTACCTCCCGAAGAACTCGAAAGGATAAAAGCATTTCCGAATAACCAAGTGCTGGTTTATAGGTTGATGTTGCTAAATTATCAGGAACAGATTATTCAAAAAACGCCATTTACGGTTGTTTATAAAGAGAATTACCCGAATTAACTTATTAAAAATGAGACTATACAATATGTTTTTTAAATCTATATTGGTGTTGATGAGTTTATTGACTATCGCATGTAAAAAAGAGAAACAACAAGAGGAATTGAGTTCTTCAACATTCAAATGTGAAGTTAACGGTGTTCGATATATGGATAAAACGCCAATCTTTTCGCCGCCAGGAGCTGCACGTTTTCCTTGGTTTGGTTACTATTACCTAAATGACCGTGAAAATTATAAATATTTAATCTTTCAAACTTTCCCTAAACTGGAGAATGCAAATTCGGATGTGGCGGCTAAGTATTACAATTTAGAGATCTATTGCCCTTTGGATACTGAGTTACAGGTAAACAAGGAATATCTATTTGAGGCTATTCCTGGTGAAGATTACCTTATGCCTGTCAATTATGAGATAAAGTATAGAGATAAACAAAAAGCATATTCTATTATTTCGGCAAATGGTGATTTAAATAATAATTGCTTTGGAACAGGGAAAATGGTCATTAAATCTATTGATATGGACAAAATGGAAGTTAGAGGCATACTGGAACTTATAATTCCTTCACCCATTGTATCGGAAAACAAAAAGTTGCTAACGATTAAAGGTGAATTCCTAACGACACTTAACAAAAATCATTGATATGAAAAGTTTACGAAAAATCAAAACGTATTTGTTTTTAGCATTCTTGTTGGGACTTGTTACCATCGGATGTAGGAAAGATATTAAATCTATCGAAATGGAGAAAACACAGTCACGTGCCGAAGTAAGGCAGGACAGTTTGGAAACTCTTTATAAAATGCAGTCTAATGCAGATCTGATGTTATCAGATCGAATTATCTTAAAGAATTCAGTATATGTTCTGGATATGTCTGAGAAGGAAGCAAGCGAACTTCACATTTCTCCAGAACTATATCATAAATATGTGGAAGCAGTGAAGGGTATGAACTATTTAAATGATAATAATTCAACTGACAAAGTCAAATAATTAATCAAATCAAATCAATGAAAACTACCAATTATTTAAAGTTAATGTCATTGGCGTTGCTGTTCGTCTCCTGCCAGAAAAATGACATCTCAGATTCACAAACTTCTGACCAAGAGAAAAAAGCGGCATCTTATTCTGTCCTCTATACAGATCAGCAGTTGATAAACTGGAAAGAGACAGGGAATCCATTTTTGGAGAGCGAACATAAAAATTCTAAAACTACACTCATTGATAAGAATATTCCATCTCAGGGCGGTGTGTTTGAACCAATTCCAATTGGGACTAAAGCTTTTGGGGTTCATCCTTATCAGAATCGTTTCTGGTCTATGATCAGGTTAAAGGTTGGACTTACACTAGTTACACAGGCTGATTATGAGTTAAAACAAAATCTCACTGATGCTATATCCCAAATTCAGGCAGAAACCAATATCAGGTTCTATAATTCCCTTTATGATTTAGACGAAGATCCAGTTTATCATTTCAAATATCCTAATGTGCATATAAGCAAAGCCACCGGGAATAAAAAAGGATCTTCTTATATTGGTCTTCAGGGAGGAGAACAAAATATTTATTTACCTGAGGGTTCTACTGTTGCGTTTATTAAAAGAGCTTTAGTTAATGTTGCTGGTATGTATAATGAACAACAGAGAAATGATCGTGATACTTACGTAAACATTAATACGAATAACGTTCACCCGGATAACAGATATCATTTTGATAAAATTACTACCAATTACTATTCAATTGGATCGTTTGATTTTAATTCTATTACTTTAGCAGGATCAACAGAGTTCTCTAATAATGGCAGTAATAGTATCTGGAAAAAAGATGGCTCTACTATAAATATTAATCAAACTCTATCAAATACGGATAGAGCTTTTATAAACTATTTCTATCTTCCTTACATTGCTAGAACAGACAATTATAGACAGTTAGACGACGTGGTGTATGATGGAAATAATGTCCAGCTTACTCCGACCCAAAGACAGCAATTACAAGATTATCTCAATAATTATGCACCTTATCCAGGTGATGCTTATATTATTACTCAGCAACCTTTTTAATAAAATTGAACAAAGTTCCTCTCTGTCAATGGGAGGAACTTTGTATTTCAAGGTATACCTCAAATAGTAATTATATCACTTTTTATTCTTAATGAATTTTAAGCCAAAATTTTTAAACGTATTCGGCATAGCTGGAATATTGTTTTTTATTTCTTGTCAAAAAGAAAACGTTTCTCCTAATTTAGAAAAAGTTTGGAAACAAAATATTAGAACAATCGCTGATGCAAAGAGCATTGCACTTCAATATTATACTGGAGGTGCAAAGTCTAAGGCAAGTACAAAATCCAATACGGAAGGTAAACCGACGATTAATGAGGTACAGGTTCTGACATCAGATATGCTGAATTCTTCTGGTCTATCTTATGCTAAAACCAAGAGTAGTTCCAGTGGAGATACATTATTATATTATGTTGATTTTTCCGATGAAAAGGGAGGTATGATTGTATCGAGAAATACAAAGTGTGAACCGGTACTTACTATTTTTGATGAAGGGGACTTTTCATTCCAAAATGTTCTGCAAAATACGGATACAAACTTGGGAGCACTTTCATTTATATTGTCAGCAGTAGACTATAATAATTCTCCGCAATCTTTTAGTATTGATCAACCGGAAATGCCAGATGACGGTAGTGGAGGTGGGGGTGGCGGTGGATATGTCCCTGTTACGTTAGTTGATGAAGTTCTTCCTAAGGTACGGGTAGAATGGAGCCAATCTCAAGATCCGTTCAATAGATATACACCAAGTAATTATCCTGCCGGATGTGTAGCTATAGCTGTAGCACAAGCTTTCACTGTAACTAGGCATGTTGGTTCCTTTAATGGTGTAGTTCTGAATTATAATGATCTGATTCAATTTCGGGATTTTACATTCAGAAATTTATTTCCAAGTCAAGCAGATATTGCTGGCCAGTTTGTGAGGCAAATCGGGGCTGCTGTCGGTATGGATTATGATGCTTCCGGTAGTGGGGCTAAAACATCTGATGGAGTAAAATTATTCAGTAACTTTGGTTTGATGAACGTCAATACTAACAAAGCCAATATCAGAAGCACGCTAAAAAATTATTCAAATGGGATTATCATTATTAGCTCAAGGACTAAAAAGCCGTTTCTAGGAATTCCAAGAGGTGACGGACATGCATATATCGCTGATGGGTACCGATTATATTCGAATGGATCTGATCTTATTCACGTCAATTATGGCTGGGGCCCCGGTAACGGTAATCTAAATGGTTATTATCTTACTGTTCTTTCATCACCGCATTTTACAGCTGATGCGCCAAGTAGCTTTCCCCATGATTGGGAATTCTATTGCATTTATAAATAAATATTAAAAAATGAAAAACATTTCGATTCTATCCTGTTTATTTATCATGGTCACTTTTGTTCTAGCAATAATTTCTTGTGACGATAAAGTAGGATATGCCGATGCCCCTAATTTTAGTTCTGGACCTTTCATTGTAAAGAAGGAAGGACTTGATTCAACATTTGTATCAAAAAATAATGTTGAATGGCAATTCTTGGATCTAACAATTGATGGGAAACAATTATTATTAAATGACAAGTCCATAGAAACGGATACTAAAAAGTCTCCGGCCGGTGTCGATAATATTTACCTTATTAAGGGCGAGTGGTTTTCGATGGAAAAATTAGATAATAAAAGAATTCAGATTTCTATTGGGAGCAATGAAAAGAATGAATTAAGAACTTTGGATTTTACAATCCATAATGGCAATGGTTTTCGTAAAATTTCCATTAAACAAGAGGCTAAATAATTTAAATTAAGGAGTCGAACTAGATCGGCTCCTTTTTAATGCGATTAAACATGAGATTTATACTAAGTTCTATAATATTAGTGTTTCTTTTCTTTTCGTGTAAAAAAGATGATCCTGTTGAACCTCCAAAAATTAAATACGATCATACGATTATTGTCGTCATGGAAGCTAACAATAATTTAAGACAATACGCGCTTGATAATATTAATGATATGGAAATAGCAGCTAATTCGTTTAAAAACGCTGCCGTTTTAGTTTATCTCCGTTCAAATAATGATGAAGCGATTCTTCTTCGAGTGAAATTTGATGAGGACTTAAAAGTAATAGCTAGTGATACGATAAAGAAGTATACCATTTCAAGTAGTAGTCCACAACAATTGAATATGGCAATCAATGATAGCAAGGAATTTTTCCCTGCAGAAAGCTATGGTTTAATTTTGTGGTCTCATGCGACCTCATGGGCACCACCTATTTCAAAACGGATAGAAACACGTTCCTTTGGAGAAGATCAAGGAAAACAGATGGATATTATTGATTTGAAAAATTCAATTCCATCAGGATTCGAATACATTATATTTGACGCGTGCAACATGGCAAGTATAGAAGTTCTTTGGGAATTTAAGGAAAAGACGAAATATATTATTGCATCTCCAACAGAAGTATTAGCAAGTGGCTTTCCTTATAGAAAAGTATTACCTTATCTTGCCTCTAAGGAGCCTGATTTAATAAATGTTGCAAATCAGTATTTTGAACATTATAGTTCTTATACAGGTCAAATGCAATCTGCATCTGTTACATTGCTTAACACAGCAGAACTTTCTAAACTTTCAAGTTTATGTGCTGATCTATATTTAAAAAATAAGTCGGTTGGTATACCAATTAGGGTTAATGTCCAAAGATTAGATTACACAGCGGATTTTCCAGTGCCTGCATTTGATTTTGTAAATTATCTGGAGGTAAATTTTCCTCTTTCGGAGCTTGATCCTATTAAAAAGCAGATGGAGAAAACGATTATTTATAAGAACGCTACAGATCAATTTTTAGGAAAGCCAATTAAGGCTTTTTCTGGGTTCACCTGTTTTATTCCAGAATCTGAGGATTTTTATTTAAACTATTATCGTACCCTTAATTGGTATAAAGATAGTGGTACTAATGTGTTATTTTAGCTCTTTAGATCTTCTCTTTGGTGGATGACCTTTTAAGAGAAGATCTAAATACAATTTATAACGTAAAAGTTCCTTTCAAAGATGTTCTACCTCCATTTTCATTTGGGATGGTGAATTCTATTATTCCAGAACCTTTAGCATTGCTTGGGTTGCCTCCATCATCAAAATGTGTGAACATGATGTAACCTGTCCCATAATAATAGATTTTATCATTATCAGAGTATCGAATAAATGCATTGTCCCAATCTTCAAAATATCTGTTTCCCTTTTCAATTTGGATTCTTTCTTTTCCAGGATTTGGCTTTATCTCATATTTCTTGTTTAAAACAACTCCTCCGTTTACGGGACAATAGATGGTAATATCAAATCCTTTGGGATTTTCACCTTTTGTATATGGAGAGGCAGATAATGTGAAGTTTTCCTTATACTGCTGATACGAATCAGTTGGTGGGGGATTGTAAGTTAGAAATGGGCTATTAGGTGCTCCAGGTGTTAGAATTATATGTCTTGCATCTACATAAGTAATCCCATCTTTCTGTATTTCCAGTTTATTTGAACTAGGTAAGAGATTACCGTTTTTGTCGCAAGAATATAGTCCAATGGAAATGATTGTTAAAAATAATATTATCGTCCTCATAATTATAATGTTTTGATTGTCAGTTATACGGTTTGAACCTACATAATGCTACAGTTATTAATTATTTGATTATTTATTAGTTTTTATGAATGACTTTGTATGGCAAAAAGTATTTATTGTGGATTATTTTGTCGAGGATTTTCCTAAGGTTATATGGGTCAAAATCAAGTTGGTCGAGAAAATTTTGTGGATCGTAAATGTTTCAATATTATTATTCTGTAAAAGTATTTTGATAATCGCTTATCAATTTGGAACTTCTAAGAAGTTTTCGATGAAATTCTGGGTGAAATATCTAGGTATTAAATGTCTGATTATTTTTTAACCTTAATAAACACTATTATGATTAGGAAAACACTTAATTTGAAAACTCTATCATTATTGATGATAGCTTTACTTTTGTCTTGCAGTAAGGACAAGATAGCTGACCAACCGAAACATATTCAAGAAATAGCGAAAAAGGCTAAAGGTGAATTTATTACCCTAGAGTCTGGGGCAACGGTTGAAAAACGTGGTGAGAATTATTTTATAGAAGGTGACATCTTACTGACACCTAGTCAATTTGAATTGATAAAAACGAATAATTCTTTTGAAGCGGTTGCCAAAGAAGATTTGGATCAACCTTATCAAAACGCGTCACCGGCATCTTCGGGTAGATTATTTAAAACTAATCCCAATACCAAAAGTGTTGGTGTTCACCCAAATGAAAATAGAATGTGGGCTATGGTAAGATATACTGTAAATTCCAATGTCAGCGCTGGAGCAAGGTTAGCCATTAGTGCCGCCATTCAACACATTGAATCAACAACAAATATAAGGTTTTACAATGCAACAGGCCAGCCGACTTATGATTCTCAATGGGGATTTTATTATCCCTACATCGAATTCTTTCATGGTACTTCCACTAATCCTAGTGCTTGGAATGCAGAAGGAAATTGGTCGACTGTTGGGAGATGGGATGCCGTTAAGAATCCAGCGACACAGGGTCGGGGAGATGCTGGTCAATGGTTAAGCCTGCAGCAGGATGAATCAATGGGACCTTTTTTGCCTCCTTTTTCAGTTCCGATGGGTGTTGTGGCACACGAAATTATGCATGCTATTGGTTTATACCACGAGCATACTAGACCTAATCGCGACAATACCATTACTGTTCATCCTGATAGATGTAGGTTAACGGGTAATGATTATAAAACGAATTTTGATAAGCGAACAGGGAATTATTTTATGTTTGGAAGTAGTGTTGATCTAAATTCAATTATGATGTATGGTATGACCGATTTCGCTAAAGATGCTAATTTTCCTGTGATTACATTAAATGCAGGGGGGACTTATCCTGTTAATAGAACTGCGCTATCAGATTTGGATAGGTCGTATGCTAACTATTTCTATTTACCATATATAGCTAGATCAGATGTTTATAGAGAATTGGCTCCAACTGTTTATAAATCTGATAATACTGTAATGACTGCTCAAGAAAGATCGAGTTTGCAAGCATATTTGAACAATGGCAATCCTAATCCACCAAATTGTTGTAGGTTAACAAATAATCATACAAATTTATAATAAAAGAAACCCGTATTTTCCATACGGGTTTCTTTTTATCTTTTGTATTTGATACTTACCACAGGATCACTTTTTCCATTCCGAATAATCATTTCGGAGTTATTCAGAATTTCACAATTCAAGGAAACATAAGAGTTTTCCTGTCCTTTATCGTTTGGTATTTTTAAAAATAGTGAATCCTTCTTTTTAATAAATCCTTTGTATATTGAAGATGGAGTATTTATCTCAATATTTGCATTTATGCCATTATATTCATAAGCTCCAAACATAGTATCTGCATCTACTTTATAATCAGTATAAAGACGAAGAATATTGCCATTTGGAAGTTCTTTCCAATCTTCATTTCCCTTTTTTATTGCAGTTTCTTTCCATGTATATTGGTTACTATACATTGGAGGGTCTATAATAGGAGGCTCAATTTCATTTTCTTTACAAGATTCGTTAAAAATAAAAAATACTGATAAAAGAAGTAATTTAAATGAATTTCTCATATTTTTATTCGTTTGATTAGTAATTATTTAAACGATTATTGTCTAAATAATGCTACACCTAGAGGCATTCTCTGTGTTTGGTAAATCTTTGATCGAGTAAAAAACTACTTTGATATAGTTCAACTCTGAGTTCGTCGAGAATATTTTCGATTGTTTTTAATAAAATATATACTTACTGCGATAACTGAACCTTTAAAAATCAAAATGAAACCAAAAAGAATTGACCTCTTCCCAAAAAACTGGAGTATTTAAAAGTAGGGAATTCGGACTTGAATTACTAATTTTAAAAGGGAGGAAAAACGATGAAAAAATCAAAGTTTAAAGAAGCACAGATCGCCTTTGCGATCAAACAGTCCGAGACAGGTGTCTATTTCGGTGATACTGGTCCAGTGATTTCGGTGATATTGGGCCAATTATTTCGCTAGTCATTGGGTCACTTTCCGATTACAATAATATACAATTGCGATTATGATTCCAATTTCTTTTTTCTTCTGTAAGATTCGCCTTCCAGCAGCACTCTATGTGAAGAGAAAGTGACCCGATCTAGGATAGCATCAGCAATCGTGCTTTCGCCAATCAGCCCATGCCATTTTTCTACAGGTATCTGTGTAGCCATGATCAGTGAAGCGCTGTTGTAGCGATCTTCTATAATATCCAATAAAGCTGTTCTTGCCTGCTGATCTATCGGGGTAAGACCAAAGTCATCTAGTATGAGCAATTCTGCTCTTTCAATTCTTTTGAGCAACTTATGATAGGTACCGTCCAATCGCGCTATTTTCACCATATCAAAGAACCTTCCTGTGTTGAGGTAAAGTGTTTTGAAAAGCATCTGACAGGCTTTAACACCTATACACTGAGCGAGGAAGCTTTTTCCTGACCCAGCAGGCCCTGTCAGAATAACATTCTCCCGACGATTTATAAAGCCTAGTGAAAGCAATCTTTCGAACATATTGCGATCTAATCCTCTGGAAGGTGTGTAATCAATGTCTGTAGCTGCTGCCTTTTCCTTGAAACAGGCTTTTTGAATAAGATTATCAATGTTCTTATTCTGCCTGGCTTCCCATTCAGCATCAATTATCGTCGCCATAAAGTCATCCACGCTCATCTCACGATAAAGGTTTTCATTCACGCTGGATCTATAGAGTTCAGCCATTGTCGTCATTCGCATTTTGCGCATCTTTTCGATTGTTGTGTTTTCGTTCATATTACTTTTATATGTTTTGGTATTATTTATAGATTGATGCATCCCGCAAGTTTTCATGCATAGGGATGCTGAAGATTGCCTGAGGTTCTTCCTGTAGTGTGTCAAGTCCATTTTTCAGGATATTGGATATGGTTTGATAGGATGCCCAATGATGTAAAAGCGCTCTTTTGCAAGCATTATTCAATCGTGTAGCACCATATGCATTTGCATATGAGAGTATTCCTTGTGCTTGTTTGTATGCCAGTTCAGGGTAATTGTACTGCGCAATAAGCCTTCGAATATATTCCTGGGTAGAGGCACCGATAGCCGAAGCCTGCTGCTCAAAGTATAACGGATTCCAATCGTTGTAAACCTGATGGGAAGAAGGCATGTGATCTCCCCGGGTAGTATAGGATCCTGGCCGGAACGATCGCTGATGTTTAGCTATCCGCTGAAAGTTATAGAAGACCTCCACTGTCTCTTTATTATACTGAACTTCTACATGATGGCCGATATAGCGATGGGGAACGCTGTAATAGTTCCTGTCCACACTTAGGTAGATATGGGATATTTTCTGCACTTTTGCACGCCTGAAGTACCTCAGATTATATGTTGATATAGGCAGCGGACCCAGATATTTTTTTTCCAGATCAATAAACTGACTCCGTCTAGTAGCACCTCCGTGTGAAAACAGGTAATCATTGTAACGTACCAACTGTTCGGCAATTGCAGCATTAAGATCATTCAGACTAAAGAAGGTTTGATTGTGCAAAGGATAAAAGATACGCTGGTATACCAATGTAACACTGCGCTCTACCAATGCCTTATCCTGAGGGTGGTAAGGGCGGGCAGGATCCACTACACAGCCGTAAAAAAGAGCAAAGTCCGCAAGGGTTTTGTTGATTTCCGGTGCGTATTTAGAGCCTTTGCTCACGGCCGACTTTAGGTTATCAGAGACTATAGCCTGGGGTACTCCACCTGACCATCTTAGACAGCTATCCAAGCAATCGATAAAGTCTTCACGTTTCTGGCTGGCTACCGCTTTGACAAAAGTATATTGGCTGCATGGATATACAGCAACAAAGATCTCCACGGGGATAGCTTCGCCTGTCTCACGGTCCACATAATGCATTTTCTTGCCAGTGAAGTCTACAAAAAGCTTCTGGGCTGCCTTATGCTCGAGCTTTCCTGATGCTTTTACCTTTCCTTTCCAATGCCTGTAATGTGTTGTAAACTGCGTATAACGGTAGCCATTCGGATACTCTAGCAGGTAATTTTGCCAGATAGTATGCAGGGTGGCACCTGGACGTTTCAGCTCTTTCTGAATGTTACTGAACTGCGAAGATAAGGCTTCATAACGTTCTTTTTCAGTTTGATCTTCTTCGGTAAAAAGATCGTGAAGCTTAGCGTCTTCCATCGACAAAAGCTCACGGTACTCCAGTTCCAGTCCATTAAAACGTCGCATGTAACTGTCTACCGTTTTACGGTTGATGTTCATCATTTCGGCAACCTTACGGTTGCTGAGTCCTTTTTCCTTAAGAAGGATAAGTGTTCTAAGTTCCATTTTATCTTTCCGTTGTCCTGCCATACTGCTGTGATAAGTTTATACAGCAGCAACTTAGGCAGTTTAAAGGAAAGTGGCCCAATGACCTCCGTTTTCAACAGAGAAATGGCCCGACGACCTCCGAAATTAAGGAGATTTTTTGGCCCAGTGACTTCCGAAATAATTGGGTATTATAGCCGAATTGAATGGCCCGTTGACCTCCGTTATAGACAACAGGTACCCGTGTGGAAAAAGTCTGCAGAAAAATGGGTATCAGGGAAGCTACCTTCTACAACTGGAATAAGAAATACGGTGGCTGGGGGTATTGGAGCTGCGTAAGCTCCGGCAATTGGAAGAAGAAAATGCACAGCTGAAAAAGCTCGTGGCCGATCTTAGGACAAACGGATGCTCCAGGATGTATTAAAAAAAAGTTTTAAAGCCTTCGCAGCGTAGAAGCATGGTTACCGGATTTATTTCTGATTATCGAATTTCCCTACGCACAGCGTGCGAGATATCTCTGCCGAGCACGTCAGTTTGGTATTATAAACACCATAGATCAGATGACAGTCCATTACGCCTTCGCATAAAAAGCATTGCTGAATCACGTGTCCGTTACGGAATAGAGTGAATCGTCGTTCTTTTGAAACGTGAAGGCCGGCGGGATAATACAAAACGGATTTATCGAATTTATAAGGAAGAAGGCTTAGATCTACTGGTGAAAAGGCCTAGACGCTGCCATGCCGCTGCTCATCGATCCGAGAGACCGGTTTTTTCCAATTTACATGACTGCTGGAATATGGACTTTGTCGCTGATGCGCTGTTCGATGGCAGGAAAATCCGCTACTTAACTATAGTGGATAACTATAGCCGTAAATGCATGGCTATTGAGGTTGGGTAGAGGCTTAAAGGAAATGACGTTGTTTCTGTTTTGGAAGAGCTCCGACTATTCCAACAGGCAATACCCAGAAAAATCCAAGGGGATAACGGATCGGAATTGCGGAGCAATCATGAACACCAAATAAAAACAAACACAGGTGAATAATTTATTTCCAAGGAGGTCGATAGATGGGCATATGAGCATCAGGTGAAATTGGTTTTCTCCAGACCGGGAAAACCAACAGATAATCCGTATATTGAGTCATTCATTGGAAGTTTTCGGGACGAGTGCCTAAATACGCATTGGTTCCTGTCATTGGAAGATGCGAAGGAAAAAATTGAAATCTGGATGGAAGAGTACAACACCTTCAGACTCCACAGCTTTTTAGGGGATTTGACTCCTGAAATGTTTATAAAAAAAAAGAAAACAGCAGAATTTTCTACTTTAGAAGACGCCTAAATATCGAGAGAGGTCATTGATCAGGGAGGTATAGTACTGACTAAAATTTATAACCAATCAAAATATGTTTATTAAACCTTAGTGTTAAATATTCTCGTCGAACAGCAATTTGACCTTGACAAACTTTTGAAATACCACAATATTTTAAAATGTAATGATTTGATATCTCTAAGCTTACCAAAAAAGCTGAATATTTTTTTTAATTCCTTTATTTAGAGGTTGTTATTTTTTACGAAAATTATTCTTGTGTCATGTTATGTATCGATTATCTTTCTTTAAGATCTTTCTTTATTATATTTAGTAAATTTTTGACTACATATTGAATAAAAAGATATTAGTAAGTAAACCAATATTACATGAGAAGTGAAGTTATTTGGGGGAAATGGTATACGCCTTTCGTAAGGGTGATCGTGCATATAATTTTTTGGATGTTAGTCTTTTTTACGTATTATTTTACTTATAGAAGGCTAGGAGGGAACTATATCTGGATTTTAGTAGCAAAAGAACTTTTTGTCACTACATCCTTGTTCTATTCCGGTATTTGGCTTATTTCAAAATGGATAGAAAAAAGAAAAGTACTTCCCCTCATAATATTTATAATCCTATCATATATCTGGTGGTTAAATATTACTTATTTTGCATGTGACTTTCTTACTGACTTTGAATTAAAGGAAGGTAGTGGCATTTATAAGTATGTGAAATTCTTTACCAGTGATGGATATTTCGGTATTTATCAACTTAAAAAATTTCCTGGTGCATTTCCTGATTTTTTAACCCTTGTATCCCTACCATTAACACCAAAATTGGTTAAGCATCTTATTGTTCAAGGCAACAAGATGCTCTTATTAGAAAAGAACCAAGCAGAACTCGAACTTGAGAAAGCAAATTTAGAATTAAAGACTACTAATCTTGAATTAGATAAAGCAAATCTGGAACGAGATAACCTTAAGATGGAACTAGAAATTCTTAAATCTCAGATCTCTCCCCATTTTTTATTTAATACGTTAAATAGCATATATAGGCTTGCTGAAAAAGGAGAACCCAGTACTCCTAATACCATAATGAAACTGTCTAATATGTTACGGTATTTGCTTTATCAGACCAATGATGATAAAATATTCATCGCAAAAGAAATTCAGTTTTTAAATGATTATCTGGACCTTATCCAGATCAGATTTGGTAATGACATAAATCTGAATTTTAATATAGAAAAGATAAAGGAACCTTATCGAATAGTCCCATTAATGCTATTGCCTTTTATCGAAAATGCTATCAAACATGGACCAGAAAGAAGCAGAGCAGATGCATGGATTGACGTTTCATTAACAATTGATGCCGGTGTATTGAAATTCGTAGTTGCTAATGGAGTAAATAAAAGCAGTATTGAACCACCAAAAGGCGGCATTGGATTGAAAAATGTTAATAGGAGACTGGAACTTCGATATATGGATAGATATAAATTAGACATATCTGATAATCTGAATAGTTACACTGTCGTACTTGAAATTGAATTGTAATAAATCTTGAAAAATGATTAAATGTATTGTAATTGATGATGAACAACTGGCACAGGAAATACTCGTGTCTCATTTAGAGAAAATTCCCGATATAGAAATTGTGGGAGTATTTAATAATGCATTTGATGCAATGAAAGTGTTAAGATCAAACGAAATAAATCTGGTATTCTGTGATATTCAAATGCCTGATTTGGATGGTGTTAATTTTCTTAAAAGCCTTAAAAATCCTCCTTTATTTGTATTTGTTACTGGTGATCCATCACATGCTATCGAAGGATATCAATTAAATGTCTTAGATTATATACTTAAGCCATTTGGCGTAGATCGTCTTTTGCAGACTATAGAAAAAGCCCAGGCGTACTTAAACCTGGAGAAGGGAACCAAACCGGAACTGAACTTTCTTATAATTAAAGATAGGTCAAATATTATCATTACACCTTACGATGAAGTATATTCAATCAAGGCAGATAAGGATTACGTATGGGTTGAAACATTGGAAAAAACGTACCATGTGTGGAAAAAACTAATGGAAATGGAAGAATCCTTGGTCAATGCAAAGCAGTTTATCCGAGTGCACAAATCTTACATCATTAATCTAGATTATGCTAAGCAAGTTGAAGGTAATATAATAAAAATGAGAGGCAGTTTGGACGATGTGCCAATTGGTGGTCAATATAAAGCAGAATTGTTTAAACGTTTGGGATTAACGGGAGGTTAATAGCTTTTTAACATTCAGTTCTCTTGAACTCACAATTTAAGATCTTAACAAGGAAATGGTAAATTACCATTTCCTGTTCTCTTTGTTTGGTGAAGAAAATTCTATTCAAAAGCATGTGTGTTAGAGAGCTAATTATTCTTACGTTCATCATTTGAAAATCTTTATTCTTATTGCATTTCTCTGCAACTAAAGTCATTTGGGCCTTATATTCATTGAGTATCGAGCAATAATTAGTGTTTTCTATTTTCATAAATGAAGAGATTTCATCCTTCTTTTCCCGGAAATTTTTATCCAGTTTGTACTTTAATTTTGGTACAGTGTCAAATTCCTTAAGAAAACTGTCTCTCCATAAATTAAGCAATGATATTTGTTCAGCAATTGTATAATTGAATGCTGAAAGAAGATTCTTCGTCATTCCTAATGCCAGCTTCCATCTAAGGCTTTCACCTTCACGTTTAATATAGGGTAATAATTTGGTAATCGTTTCACTCTCTAAGTGGAATATAGATTCGCAATTTTCAATGTTTGAGAAACCATAACGTTCAAGTTCCCGTTCATAAGTATCAAGCATGAACTTTGAAATGCGGCGACTTTTAATTAATGGCTCCAAAATATTGTTGATACTTTTCGAGACTATTAAAAATGTACTTTCCAATTCTCCATTTAATTGAAATCGTACGCGCAGGTGCGGTTCTGGATCGGCATATCTCATATAAAACCATTTTTGAATTTTATCATGTTGCTTTAGCCCTTGAACTATCCGTTGCAATTCTTCTTGAATTATCCTATCGCTTTCTCTTTCACCACAATAAATTTTGAGATATAGCCATTCGCTTCCCGGAACAAATGTTCGCTTAATATTACTTTCGGATTGAATAGTCAGGGAAGAGGAACCTCTAATGGAATTTCCAATAATTGGAATAATCACTTCATTGGACAATACTTCGCCGTCAGAATTAATAACCGGGCTACTAAATTCATCATAAATATTTTCAATTAGCCTTAGACCCTTATGATTCAATTCTTTTAAAAAGATCTGTTTCCCAATTTCGTTACCTAGATCAATTAAAACTTCGTTGTCTCCATTGGCGATTAAAACTTTTGTAGGAAGCTGGTATTTTTTTATAAAATATTCGATTTTTTCATTAGCATCCCTAAGATTCAAAGTCCTAAATTCTATATGTGGGATATGCCATTCGGCACGGGAAAGAATAACATGCTTATAGCATATTCTGGGAAAGAAATTTTTTTTTGTATTTGGATTCCAATCCCAAGAAATTTTAATGGAATTTTCCTGTTGTTGAACATCACATAAAAATCTATAAATAGTCATTCCATAATGGAAGTTATGCGCGCTGCTGAGTCTAGGAAGTATGCGTTTATTTAGATTATTTGATCTTAAAATTACCTTTCCGTTTACTATTTTTAAATATATATCACTTAATGGTATTTTATGATCCTTATCAACGGCAGCTTGACCAATAATAGGAATTTCATATTCGTATAAACTTGGCCTTGCAAGAATGTTTCCGGCATTGGATTTAGGATAAAATACGATCTCTGCCAGAATAGTTTCATTTAATTGGTTTTGTTCTTCTCGTGCAAGCTTTAAAAGTTTGGTCTTTAGTGTCTCATCAAGATATGAAAAACGGGTGAGCAACGGTAACGACGATGAGCCTCCACAACCTTTTAAATGAAATCTGAAATCCTTAATATCAGATTTTGTTTCTAATAGGTTTCCGAATATATATAAGCCAAGGGGTAACTTGTTTTTTTCTGAATTATTCTTCATCCCAAATATCTCAAAGTCTTTTTCTTTCAGTTCTATTGAACGTTTACTATAATCTGGCTTTTCAGAATACTTTTCTACAATTGATTCAACAAATTCAGAATAATCGGGGATATTGTTTGTTTGACTGCCAGTTAGTCCATTTAGCAGTGGGAGTTCTCTTTCTAAAATTGAGGCTTGAGTACCATATCCAATGCCTTGTTCAAAATCTAAAGCCTCCATCAAGGGGATTTCCTGATCTCCATATCGTGAGTAAAATTTCTTTGTGAAAAGTTGTAGGTCGTCAGCTTTTTTATTATGATTTAAATGTATTAATTCGAATATCTCGCGTATTATAATTGAAATTTCAATATCATTTAGATTGCCTTCGGTCATTTTTCTCATTGAATCCACTTGGAACAAATTTTTGGGATCTTTGTGAAATAAACTCGAAAAAGCTTCCTTGATAATACATTTCGATGAGCTGATTCCCTCTGACTCACTGTTAGCTAAAATTTCAGAAAGTTCAATAATACTATTATAAAAATTTGTTCCCTTAGATATATTAAGGGCTCTATTGAAAAAATGATCTAAGCTATCAACTGTAGTAATAGGATCAGTTTCTGGTATGAGAATTTTATGCTCAATTAGCTCAAATATAAATTTTCTAGCCTGAACTTCTGTTACCCCAAACTGTCCGATAAAATTTACTATTTGTTTGATTGTTTGCCCGTTGCTGGCATTGGCAATAACTGTTTTAATTAAAATGTTCGAGTTAATCCTGGACCAGTTAAATTTTCTATCAGAAAAATGCTCTGTATATTCGATGTATGAGAAGTTGTCACCATTATTGACGAGCGTTGAATTTGGATAAAAGATTATATTCTCAATCGTAATTTCATCGTTTAATAAAAGTTTATTTATGATTTCCTGGCTCGCATAATCCAAGCGGTATTTAGAAAGAAACTTGTTGTTTAAAACAAGCTTGGTTTTGGAACTTGAAATATCCCCAAGAGAAATAGATGAAAATTTACCAAATGGAGTAGGACGGTTAGACATTCTACTGATGTATTTATATATTGACGGCAATATATTCCTAGTTTCCTGTGTAAAAGGTTTGTTTAATAATGTTTCTAATTGATTGAAAAGGTCTTGACTGGCTATAGCAATTGCATCAAGCAACTGTGGATCTTTGAAAAATTCAACGATAAAATCCCAAAATTCCAATTCAGTCTTGCAATTATTCACTCTATCGAAAAAGCTAATTGGCAATCTTGGGTTTCTAATTATAAAGAAATCTGCAGGTTTAACAAGCCTATACATTAGTTACCTTAATATTTTTTAAAATTTTGTCTATACATTTATTGAAATCTTCGAAAGAAATCGGCTTCAATAGTTCATGTATTTCCCCATTGGGAATTTCTCCATTATAGTGGCTTATTGGTGTAGCAGAAATTATAACAAAAATTGGGGACTCTGGAAATTTTGAATAATTGAAATCATTTTTATCTCCATAAGGTATAACTAAATCAAGGAAAATTATTGTAGGAGAACAAATTCTCAGTAGACTTTGGATTTCTGATTGCTCTTTAGCAGTTCCCATAAGGATTAGATCATTCCTACGACTAATATAGTCTTGTAGCATCTCAATCGCTAATGCTTCATCTTCAATAAGTATACATGAAAAACCATTCTCCATCATGTTAAATTTTAATAAATAATCATTTATGAATAGGAAGTTGTCATTGTGACTGTACCAGTTTGTTCAGTCTCGTCAAAAATTCCTTTACCTGTACTATTTGAATAATCCGCACTTCCGATAATTTCCTTTTCAATTTTTAAAAATTGTTCAATTTCTGAATTAGATAGTTCCATAATTTTTATTGTTTAGTGACTATTATTTTTCACTAAAATCTGCCTTCTATACACTCGAAAAAAATATTCTCGTCAAACTCTTGTTTGACCATTATGAACGACCTATTTTACCCTATTTTTTTGTTTTAAGGGCTTTAAGGGCATATTTTTATGTTTTTTCGAGTTTGTCGAGTAATTCTATTGTTTGGTATAGGTGAAAATTGAGTTTGACGAGAAAAGTTGGTTCGCACCCCTTAATGTGTTATAATAATTGACAATGAAATTGAAGCGGACTACTTCATCATATAGAATCTTATATCCATGTCCCTTAAGATCATAGTGATCGGAAAGAGTTAATCCCCAATGAAGGCGTTCTAGCGCCCTTAATTAAGTATTTACTGGAGTCGAAGATGGATAGCGAGCTGGGAAGTCACCTTCAGGAAGATAAAGCGTCTGGACAATCCAACCTCTATACGATTTTAGTATGATGAGCAGGTGCGTAAGACAATCTATACCACTAATCCTATTGATGGAATGGACCGTCAGATCCGAAAAGTAACGAGTTCTAAATGTGCATTCAATGCTGAGAATGCTTTTATGAAGCTGATTTTTCTGATAATAAAACACATCTCTAAGAAGTGGAGAAAGTCAGTGTATAACTGGGGCTTGAACATATCCCAACTTTACATTAAAATTGGGGATAGGCTCAAACTTGATAGAGGCTTTTAGATTTTTTGTAATTATCCAATGACACAGTTTGAGTTAAACTCCCTCCATAGAGGGGCTATTAATCCTTTTGGAAGAGATTAAATAAAGTTAGATAACAAGACGTATTCGCTCGTTGTCTAACTTTATAAATATGGATTTTTAGGTATTTCAATTAATTTGTATCCATCATTCTTTAAAGATTCCCGCAATTCAACTTCGGGAAGGGTTTTAAAAATTATAATGCTTAAAGACTGACTTGGTATTATGCCAAAATTTGATAAAAATCCCTAAGTCCTTTTTTGAATAGAATTTTTCTGAACTTCCTCTCAGACCTTACTGCCGGAATTTTTTCACTTCCGGGGAACCAGAAATTTGGATTGAAATTTTTGATCGCTACCATAGGTAGATTAATACCGGCTGCAAATTTTTCCATTTCCCTTTCTGATACCTTATAAACAAAATTACCAACTGCTTCATAAGAAAAGCGGTTTTTCCATATCTTATTTACTAAACCATATTTTATCTTTTCTAAAACATTGTTCATAAATAACAAGAAAGGCATTTTCATGATCGGATCTTGTGGCTCGATTATAACAATTCCCTTTTTTGCTACTCGGATCATTTCATAAAGTGCAGCATAAGGTCGTGGAAAATGATGATAAGTTTCTTTACATAAAATATAGTCTATGCTATTATTTTCAAAGGAGAGATTTTCTGCATTTTCAGCGGAGTATTGCTCAACAATGCCAATCTCTTTAGATACGGCAAGAAATTCATCGCTTATATCGGAGGCAATTACGTTTTGGACGCCATTTTCAATTAAATAGTTCGCATCGTGCCCGTAAGCATCACCTACGGTTAGCCAAGATGCATTCTTATATGTTGTAATAGGTTTGACACATTCAAAAAACTGATTCTGCAACCAATGGTTTATGGTTCCTTTATATGTCTTTATTCCATTTAACAAAGCTATCTTCTGTTCTTTTTCGGGGAAGAGATTTGTATACCAATTGGAATGTTCATTGTAACTATCTTCTTGAAATGATTTCTCCTTCATACTAGTATTTTTCACTTTATAGACTTTTTAGTGAGCCACATTGACGGAATAAAATACAATTACAATTTAGAGGTGTAATCTCCCCTAAAAATAG